>JBPCSU010000268.1:0-4519 GCA_051006815.1 Limnohabitans sp. | reverse complement strand
TCAGCTTGCAGCTGCAAGCTTTTGCGCATCCGCGCTTCGACACCGCTGTAGTGGTCACAGACCGGAAGGGATACCCCCGAAGCCTGTGCCCCCAGCAGAACGTCGCGGGGATGGAGCAAAGAGGCCCCCACGCTTTTCACTGCGTGTAAGGCGCTGCCCCCCGAGGGGGCTTTCGCACCTTGGGGCGGCCCAGCGGTGCTCATCTTTGCTCTGTCCTGCACTTGATCGGTTTAGATCAAGTGGGCAACGCCAGCTTGCTCGTCGGTCAACTCTTTCAGAGTCTTGTCGATGCAGCCTTGGCTGAACGCGTCGATTTCCAGACCTTCCACGACTTTGTATTCGCCGTTTTCGCAGGTCACGGGGAAACCGAACATGACGTCTTTAGGAATGCCGTACCAGCCTTGTGATGGGATACCCATGGTCACCCACTTGCCGTGGGTGCCCAAAGCCCAATCGCGCATGTGGTCGATGGCAGCGTTGGCAGCCGACGCGGCAGAAGACAAACCACGTGCGTCAATGATGGCGGCGCCGCGCTTACCCACGGTGGGCAAGAACACGTTGGCGTTCCACTCTTGGTCGTTGATCATGGCTTTGACAGATTCGCCCTTGATGGTGGCGAAGCGGTAGTCCGCGTACATGGTGGGCGAGTGGTTGCCCCACACGCACAGTTTTTCGATGTCGGCCACGGCTTTGCCGGTCTTGGCAGCGATTTGCGACAAGGCACGGTTGTGGTCCAAACGCAGCATGGCGGTGAAGTTGCCTGGCTTGAGGTCAGGCGCTGCTTTCATGGCGATGTAAGCGTTGGTGTTGGCGGGGTTGCCGACGACCAACACTTTGACATTGCGCGAAGCCACGGCGTTCAAAGCCTTGCCTTGTGCCGTGAAGATGGCGCCGTTGATGGCGAGCAACTCAGCGCGCTCCATGCCAGGGCCGCGTGGACGTGAACCGACCAACAAAGCGTAGTCGACGTCTTTGAATGCCGTCATGGGGTCGCCATGGGCTTCCATGCCGGCCAACAAGGGGAACGCGCAATCTTCGAGTTCCATCATCACGCCCTTGAGCGCTTTTTGTGCTTTTTCGTCTGGGATTTCCAACAACTGCAAGATCACGGGCTGATCTTTGCCCAACATTTCGCCAGAGGCGATACGGAACAACAGTGCGTAACCAATTTGACCAGCTGCACCAGTAACGGCCACGCGAACAGGCTTCTTGCTCATAGGAGAACTCCAAATAGTGATGATGAAAAAAGGGATGACAGAGTTTACCCTCGAAATGCAGTTGAACGCTCTGTCTTATGTCTTATAGAAGATATGATACGAGCTTGACAAAGAACTGACGCTTCAGGCGTTGACACGCACTGCCATGGCTACCCAACCCACCTCTTCGCTTGCTCACCCCGCCGGCCCCACGTTCATGGGCGGCGAGGCGCTGGGCATGCCCGGTTTGACCCCCGCTTTCAGTCCGCTGTACCAACTAATTAAGGGGCTTATCCTGCAAAGCCTGCAGTCTGGTGAGTGGAATCCCGGCGAGGCGATCCCCAGCGAAATGGATTTGGCCGCCCGCTTCCGCGTCAGCCAAGGCACCGTGCGCAAAGCGATTGACGAGTTGTCGGCCGAAAACCTGGTGGTACGCCGCCAAGGCAAGGGCACGTTTGTGGCCACCCATGCCGAACAACAGGTGCAATACCGCTTCTTGAAGCTACAACCCGACAACGGCGACACCCAAAGCGAAGGCCCCGCCGCCCGCACCATCATCGACTGCAAGCGCCTGCGCGCCAGCGCCGAAATCGCCCGGGCCCTGAGCCTGCGCAGCGGCGACCCCGTGTTGCAAGTGCGCCGCGTGCTGGCGTTTGCCGGTGTTCCCACCATTTTGGAAGACCTGTGGCTCCCCGGCGCCCCCTTCAAAGGGCTGACCGCCGAGCGCCTGAGCGACTACCACGGTCCGATGTACGCCTTGTTTGAAACCGAATTTGGCGTCCGCATGGTGCGCGCCGACGAAAGCATTCGCGCCGTCAACCCAGACGCCGAACAAGCCAAGCTGCTGCAGGTCAACGCGGCCACCCCCTTGCTCAGCGTGGAACGCGTGGCTTACACCTACAACGACACCCCAATGGAGCTGCGCCGCGGCCTCTACCGCACCGACACGCACCACTACCGCAACGCCTTGAGCTGACCCATGAAACCCTCACGTCAGTTTGATGAAGTGCAATAGAATGAAAAGTTGTTTCGACATACAGATAAACCCGAAGAAAGACCTTAAATGACCCAGCTTGCCAAAAAGCGGCCTGAGTTCCGCAACATCAACGCGCTTTCAGATTTACCGACCTACCGCCTCCCCGCAGCCGGCATCGTGTCGATCTTGCACCGCATCAGCGGTTTGATCATGTTCTTGTTGCTGCCACTCATCGTTTGGATGTTTGACACCTCCGTTTCTTCTGAAATTTCCTTTGCCAAATTCAGCGCCGCCTTCAACGTCGGCTTGGGTTTTGTGCCTGCGGTGTTGGTCAAAGTGGTGGTTTTGGGCTTGATTTGGGCCTACTTGCACCACCTGATTGCCGGCGTTCGCCACGTCTACATGGACGTTTGCCACGCTGTGAGCAAAGAGTTCGGCAAGTCGTCCGCAGTGGCCACCTTGGTGTTGAGCCTGAGCTTGACGGCCGCCTTGGGTGCCAAGCTGTTTGGTCTTTACTGATTTCCTAGGAGCAACAACATGTCCGTGAATTACGGTTCCAAGCGCGTCGTCGTGGGCGCGCATTACGGTTTGCGCGATTGGCTGGCCCAGCGCGTCACCGGCGTTTTGATGGTTTTGTTCACCTTGGCTGTTTTGGGCCAAGTGTTATTGACCAGCGGTGACATCAGCTACGACAAGTGGGCTGGTATTTTCAGCGGTCAATTCATGAAGGCACTGACCTTCTCTGTTTTTGTTGCCTTGGCCATCCACGTGTGGGTCGGCGTTCGCGACATCTGGATGGACTACGTCAAGGCCGTTGGCCTGCGTTTGGTTCTGCAAGTATTCACATTGGTTTGGCTGGTGTCGTGTCTCGGCTGGGCCATTCAGGTTCTCTGGAGGCTCTAAGTCATGACCGTTAAAAGCTCTATCCCACGTCGCAAGTTTGACGTCGTCATCGTCGGTGCTGGCGGCTCTGGCATGCGCGCGTCGTTGCAACTCGCACGCGCGGGTTTGAACGTTGCTGTTCTGTCTAAAGTGTTCCCTACCCGTTCACACACAGTGGCTGCGCAAGGCGGCATTGGTGCCTCTTTGGGCAACATGAACGAAGACAACTGGCACTACCACTTCTATGACACCGTCAAAGGTTCCGACTGGCTCGGCGACCAAGACGCGATTGAATTCATGTGCCGTGAAGCGCCCAAAGTCGTGTACGACTTGGAACACATGGGCATGCCTTTTGACCGCAACCCAGACGGCACCATTTACCAACGCCCCTTCGGCGGCCACACCGCCAACTACGGCGAAAAGGCTGTGGAGCGCGCCTGTGCGGCGGCTGACCGTACCGGTCACGCCATGTTGCACACGCTGTACCAACAAAACGTCAAAGCCAAAACCAGCTTCTTCGTGGAGTGGATGGCCCTTGACCTGATTCGTGACGAAGCCGGCGACGTCGTGGGCGTGACCGCCCTCGAAATGGAAACTGGCGAGTTGTACATCATGGAAGCCAAAACCACCTTGTTGGCGACCGGTGGTGCAGGCCGCATCTTTGCGGCTTCGACCAACGCGTTCATCAACACGGGTGACGGTTTGGGCATGGCCGCACGCGCGGGCATCCCGTTGGAAGACATGGAATTCTGGCAATTCCACCCCACTGGCGTGGCCGGTGCTGGCGTGTTGTTGACCGAAGGCTGCCGCGGTGAAGGCGCGATTCTGCGCAACTGCAACGGCGAGCGTTTCATGGAACGTTATGCCCCTGCCTACAAAGACTTGGCGCCACGCGACTACGTGTCACGCTGCATGGACCAAGAGATCAAAGAAGGCCGTGGTTGCGGTCCCAACAAGGACTACATCAACCTCGACATGACCCACTTGGGCGCCGAAACCATCATGAAGCGTTTGCCTTCGGTGTTCGAAATTGGCCACAACTTTGCCAACGTCGACATCACCAAAGAGCCTATCCCTGTGATCCCGACCATCCATTACCAAATGGGCGGCATCCCCACCAACATCAACGGCCAAGTGGTGACGCAAGACGCCAACAACCAAAGCGTGGTGGTGAATGGTTTGTACGCTGTGGGCGAATGCTCGTGCGTGTCGGTGCACGGCGCCAACCGCTTGGGCACCAACTCATTGCTCGACTTGTTGGTGTTTGGCCGCGCGGCGGGCAACCACATCGTTGAGTTCAACCAAAAGAACAAAGAGCACAAGCCTCTGCCCGCCAACGCAGCAGACGTGACCTTGGCGCGCTTGGCTCGTTTGGAAGCCAACAAGACTGGCGAATACGCCCAAGACGTGGCCAACGACATCCGCAACACCATGCAGTCACACGCCAGCGTGTTCCGCACACAGG
>JBPCSU010000267.1:0-12748 GCA_051006815.1 Limnohabitans sp. | reverse complement strand
AGCAACAAGGCGTCATAAATCAACTGGTTCACAGGTGCGTTGCTTGCAACGCCGACGATGCCACACATTAGGGGAGGTACTTTCCAAAATCAGCCGGCAACACCGGCTTCAACACATGCAAAAACTGTTGCAACCACTGCGCACCTTGGGCTTGCTTCCAAGCTTCGGTTTCACGCATGGGCGTCATGCCCACCAGCACAGTGACGGCCAACAACAGCACGACACCACGCAGCAAACCAAACAAACTGCCCAGCAAACGGTCTAAGGGCCCCAAGCCCACGGCGGAGACCATTTTTTTGACCACCCAACTGACCAGCACGGTGGTGACCAATACCGCAATAAAAACCACCACAAAGCCAGCGGCATAACGCAGCATTTGGCTGCTGCCCTCCATGGGCAACCAGGCCGCAGCAAGCGGGGCATACAACTGCGCCACATAAAACGCAGCCACCCAACCCGCCAGTGACAACACCTCTTCGACCAAGCCGCGCCACAGGCCCAGCAGCATGGACAGGCCCAATACGGCCAGCAGAATCCAATCTACGGCCGAAAGTGTGTGCATGGTGGGCGATTAGAGGGTCAAGACTTGCGGCTGCAAAGACAGCTGCTTGATCTTGCGCGCCACTTTGTCGGCTTCGTCACGGTTGCTGAAGGGGCCTACGCGCACACGCACGCGGCGCCCATCTTTGCCCTCGATGACTTGGGTGTAGGTGGTGATACCCGCTTTTTCGAGCTTGCTGCGCACTTCGCGCAACTTGGCCTCATCTGAAAACGTGCCCGCTTGCACCACAAAGCGTGAGCCTGTGTCTTTGCTGTCAGCGGGTTTGGCAGGCTCGGGTTTGGACTCAACCGCAGCCACCTCTGGCTTCACTTCAGGCTTCACTTCTGGTTTGGCCTTGGCTTCTGCTTTGGGCTCAGGCTTGGCATCGGGCACCACTTCTTCTTTCGCATCCAAACCTGCCGCAGTGGATAGCGGTTTGGCTTTGGACTTGGCGGTGTCCACCAACGGTTTGCTGTCTGCGCGGTCTGGAATCGTCACCGCGATGTCGACCGACACCGGACGTGGCTGCGTATCAAACAACAGGGGGAAGCCCACCACACCAAGCACCACCAACACCGACGCCCCAATCAAACGGTGACGGGCGCGACGGCGCATGGCCTCTACGCTCTCAGCGGGTGTGTTGCTGTGGTTGCCTTGGGGCTCGCTGGTCGGTTGACCGGGCAATCGAAACTTGAAAAAAGCCATGTAAATGGGGTCTCAGGAGCTCAAATGTGGGGCATCTAAACGGGGTATGCCATTTGCCAAAATACCCCCGACCGTGAAGAACGATCCGAAGACCACAATTCTATCAGCGGGGTCCGCAGCGGCCACGGCCGCATCCAGCGCAGCTTGCGGACCGGCGTGGGTGCTGGCTTGCACATCTTTGCGGGTGTTCGTGGCTTGCCAACGCGTCTGCAGCTCGGTCGCTTTAGCCGCTCGCTCGGTCGGCAAGTCACAGAAATACCAGCGGTCCACCAAGGGGCCTAAACGGGCCAGCATGGGCGCCACGTCTTTGTCCGCCATGGCGCCAAACACCACGTGGGTGGTGGGATAAAAACCCATCGCATCCAAGTTTTCAGTCAACGCGGCCACTGCATGTGGGTTGTGTGCCACATCAAACACCAAGGCCGGTTGGCCTGGAATGATTTGAAAACGCCCTGGCAACTCCACCATCGCCAGCCCGTTGCGAATGGCTTGTGCGGTCACCGGAATCTCGCTGCGCAAGGCCTCCAAAGCGGCCAACACCCCGCTGGCGTTCACCAGCTGGTTCGCGCCACGCAGCGCCGGATACGCCAAACCGCTGTAACGACGACCGCGCCCCGCCCAACCCCACTGCTGCTTGTCGCCCGTGAAGTTGAAGTCACGGCCAAACAGCCACAGGTCAGCGCCGATTTCCGTGCCATGGTCCACCACGCTTTGTGGCGGTACGGGATCGCTCACGATCACCGTACGGCCGGTGCGCATGATGCCGGCCTTCTCGCGCCCAATGGTTTCGCGGTCCGCGCCCAAGAAATCCATGTGATCCAAGTCCACACTGGTGATCACCGCGCACGTCGGGTCAATCACGTTCACGGCATCCAGTCGCCCACCCAAACCGACTTCCAAAATCGCCACATCCAAGCGTGAGGCGGCCAACAAACTCAAAATCGCCAAAGTGGTGAACTCGAAGTACGTGAGCGACACCTCGCCCCCTTGCGTACGTGCGGCCTCAACGCGTTCAAAATGCGGCAGCAAGTCGTCGGGTTGCACCGTCTCACCATGCACACGGCAACGTTCTTGAAAGTGCACCAAATGCGGCGAGGTGTAGACGCCCGTGCGGTAACCAGCCTCCAACAAACACGCCTCCAACATGGCGCAGGTCGACCCCTTGCCATTGGTCCCCGCCACCGTGATGACGGGACAGGCAAACGCCAAGCCCATGCGCTCGGCCACAGCACGCACGCGGTCCAGGCCCATGTCGATGTTTTTGGGATGCAAACGCTCGCAATGTGCGAGCCAACTGTCGATTGAATTCATGCCCGAATTGTCACCCACGCCGTTGCAGGGATCGACTTTGCGGCATGATTCACCCTATGAGCAAAACAACCATCACCGTTTACGGCATTCCCAACTGCGACAGCGTCAAAAAAGCCCGCGTGTGGCTGACCGACCACGGCGTGGATTACGTGTTTCACGATTTCAAAAAACAAGGCGTCCCGCCTGAAGCCCTCGACCTGTGGCTCAAACAAGTGGGTTGGGAAGTACTGGTCAATCGCAAAGGCACCACTTGGCGCAAGCTCGATGCGGCTTTGCAAGCCAGCGTGGTCGACAACGCCTCTGCACGGACGTTGATGTTGGCGCACGCCAGCGTCATCAAACGCCCGGTGGTGGTGAAAGGACAAAGTGTCACCGTCGGCGTCAACCCCGACGCTTGGCAACACGTTGTGTCGTAAGTGCCACCGTGGGGTGCTTTTACCGGGTCTTTACAGACGCGCACGCACCAGCCACTACACTTCGTGACAAGGTTAAACAGAGAGCTTTCCTATGAAACACACATCCCTTCCCTCCCTGCTGTTGATTGGCTTGGCCACCGCATGCGGTGCCGCCAGCGTGCAAGCCCAAGAAGTGGGCAAAGTCATTTCCAGCACCCCCATCATTCAGCAAGTCGCTGTTCCCCGCCAGGTGTGCAACAACGAACAAGTGGTCACACAAGGCCAAAAATCAGGCGCCGGCTCTGCCATGGGCGCGATTGCCGGCGGTGCCATTGGCAACAGCATGGGCCAAGGCTCTGGCCGTGCAGCTGCCACGATGTTGGGTTTGTTTGGTGGCGCCATCTTGGGTGACAAGATCGAAGGCCCAGGCACCCCCGAAGTTCGCAACGTGCAAAACTGCAGCCAGCAAATGTTCTACGAGAACCGCACCATGGCCTACAACGTGGTCTACGAATTCGCGGGCAAGCAATACACCGTGCAAATGCCACAAGACCCAGGCCCCACCGTGCGCTTGCAAATCACCCCTATGGCCCCTGCACCCGCCAACACAGGCTACGGCGTGCCACCGGCAGGCTCTGCCCCACGCTACTAAGCCCTCGCACCCCATTCCTGCGCCGTTTCAGGCGCGAATGACAAGCAAAAGCCGCGCTCTGCGGCTTTTGTCGTTTTGGCTCCCCTAAAATCTAGGGTTTTGCAATTCCTACAGATACGCACACCATGACCACAGAAAAAATCGACAGCGTCAGCATCACCACCAAAGCCAATGTGTTTTTTGACGGCAAATGCGTGAGCCATGCCATCACCACAGCCAACGGCACCAAGCTGTCGGTCGGCGTCATCTTGCCCGCAACCCTCACCTTCAACACAGGCGCCCCAGAAGTGATGGAGTGCGTGGCGGGTTCTTGCGAATACAAACTCGACGGCAGCCACGATTGGGTCAAATCCAGTGCTGGCGAAAAATTCAACGTCCCCGGCAACTCGAAATTCGACATCCGCGTGACCGAGCCTTACCACTACATCTGCCACTTCGGTTAAGCCGAAGCGGACATCGCACACCATGAGCACCATTCTTCAAAACCTGCCCAAGGGCCAAAAAGTCGGCATCGCTTTCTCCGGCGGTCTCGACACCTCAGCCGCCCTGTTGTGGATGAAGCAAAAGGGCGCTGTGCCCTACGCCTACACCGCCAACCTGGGCCAGCCCGACGAGTCGGACTACAACGAAATCCCACGCAAGGCGATGGAATACGGCGCCGAAAAAGCCCGCCTCATCGACTGCCGCACACAACTCGCCCACGAAGGCATTGCCGCCATTCAGTGCGGTGCTTTCCACATCAGCACCGGTGGCATCACCTACTTCAACACCACGCCCTTGGGCCGTGCCGTCACCGGCACCATGCTCGTGGCCGCGATGAAAGAAGACGACGTCAACATCTGGGGCGATGGCAGCACCTTCAAAGGCAACGACATTGAGCGCTTCTACCGCTACGGCTTGTTGACCAATCCCAGCTTGAAGATTTACAAGCCTTGGCTGGATCAGTTGTTCATCGACGAACTCGGCGGCCGCGCTGAAATGAGTGCCTTCATGACGGCCAATGGCTTTGGTTACAAGATGAGCGCCGAGAAGGCCTACTCCACCGACAGCAACATGCTGGGTGCGACCCACGAAGCCAAAGACCTGGAGAGCCTCAGCAGCGGCATGAAGATCGTCAACCCCATCATGGGTGTGCCGTTCTGGCGTGACGACTGCGTGGTCAAAGCCGAACAAATCACCATCCGCTTTGAAGAAGGCCAACCCGTCGCCCTGAACGGCGTGGAATATGCTGACCCCGTGGCGCTGTTCTTGAAAGCCAACGAAATCGGTGGCCGCCACGGTTTGGGCATGAGCGACCAAATCGAAAACCGCATCATCGAAGCCAAGAGCCGTGGCATCTACGAAGCCCCCGGCATGGCGCTGTTGCACATTGCTTACGAGCGCTTGGTCACCGGCATTCACAACGAAGACACCATCGAGCAATACCGCATCAACGGTTTGCGCTTGGGTCGTTTGTTGTACCAAGGCCGTTGGTTCGACCCACAGTCCATCATGTTGCGCGAAACCGCCCAACGCTGGGTGGCACGTGCGGTCACAGGCGAAGTCACGTTGGAACTACGCCGTGGCAACGACTACAGCATCTTGAACACCGAAAGCCCCAACCTGACCTACGCCCCCGAGCGTTTGAGCATGGAAAAGGTCGAAGACGCACCGTTCACACCGCTCGACCGCATTGGTCAACTGACCATGCGCAACTTGGACATCGTGGACACCCGCGCCAAGCTGGGCATTTACTCGCACACCGGCTTGTTGTCGTTGGGCGAAGGTGCCGACATGATCAAGCTCGAAGGCAACCACAAGAAGAAGTAAGCCCTTCTCTCGTCAACAAAAAAAGCGACCTTCGGGTCGCTTTTTTTATGCCGAACCACCAAGAAAAGCGCATCATTCAGCTTTCAGCTGCAACGGGAGCCATCATGCACAACACCAACTGGTACGCACGCTTTGCCAAGCAAACCGCACGCATTTGCGGACGCTCGTTTGTGTTCTCAGGCGCGGTGGGCGTGATTCTGATTTGGCTCCTCACCGGCCCAATGTTTGGCTTCAGTGACACCTGGCAACTGGTGATCAACACTGGCACCACCATCGTCACGTTCTTGATGGTGTTTCTGATTCAGAACACCCAAAACCGAGACACCGAGGCCATTCAACTCAAGCTCGACGAGCTCATTCGCGCCACCCAAGGCGCGCACAACGCGCTGCTCGATTTGGAAGAACTGGAACAAGAAAACTTGCAGGTATTCAAAAAGAAATACCAAGCCTTGGCCGAGGCCGCTCGACGTCAACTGACCGAAGGCACCTTGGACACCGGCACACCCGAGGCCTGACCGAGCAGGACTTACACCACCACTGGCTCTGGCTCTAAGCGAATACCAAAACGTTCGTACACGCTGGTTTGAATGGCTTTGGCCAAAGTCATCACCTCGCCGCCGGTGCAAGGGTGTGCGGTGCCACCCACGTTGACCAACACCAAGGCTTGCTTCTCGTACACACCGGCATTGCCCATGGTCTTGCCTTTCCAGCCGCAGGCGTCAATCAACCACCCCGCTGCCAGCTTGATGCGGCCATCGTCCAACACGTAATGCACCACCTTGGGGTCGCGGGCAATGATGTCGTCACACTGCTCTTGCGTGACCGTGGGATTCTTGAAAAAACTACCCGCATTGCCAATGACGGCGGGGTCTGGCAACTTCGCACGGCGAATCGCACACACCCATTCAAATATTTGCTGCGCGGTGGGCTGACGAATGCCCGTCTCGTCCATCTTGCGTTCCAAGTCGAGGTAGCCCAGCACGGGCTTCCAGTCTTTGCGCAACAACAAGCGCACGCGGGTGATCAACGCTTTGCCGGCCAAGCCAAAGCCCTTGCGGTCGTCCGCAGGGTCGCTGCTGGCGTGCTTGAACACCGAGTCGCGGTAGCCAAAGGCACATTGTCCAGCGTCCAAGCTAAACGCTTGTCCCGTGGTCAGGTCAATGGCATCAAGCGAGTGAAACCGGTCTTGCAGTTCCACGCCATACGCGCCAATGTTTTGCACGGGTGATGCACCCACGCTGCCGGGAATGAGTGCCATGTTCTCCAAACCGGGCCAGCCGTTGTCCAGCGTCCAGCGCACCAAGTCGTGCCAGGTTTCACCCGCTGCGGCTTCCACCACCCAGGCCTTGTCGGTCTCTTCGATCAGACGCATGCCTTTGAGTTCCACCTTCAGCACCACGGCTTTGACATCGCCCGTCAACACAATGTTGCTGCCCCCGCCCAATACAAACTTAGGTTGGGTGCGCAAAGCACTGTCAGTCGCCACGGCCTGCACATCGGCTTCGGTACGCACACGCACCAGCTGCAACGCCTTGGCCGAAATGCCAAAGCTGTTGTGGGCTTGAAGGGGGTAGTTGGGTTCCACTAACATAGGACAATTGTCTCATCCTGATTTTGAAAGCTGACTGCCATGCCATCTTTTGACACCGTCTGTGAACCCAACTTGGTCGAAGTCAAAAACGCGGTTGAAAACGCGTCCAAAGAAATCGCCACCCGCTTTGACTTCAAAGGCACCTCGGCTGCCGTCGAACTCAAAGACAAAGAAATCACAATGTTCGGCGATGCCGACTTTCAACTCGTGCAAGTCGAAGACGTGCTGCGCAACAAGCTGACCAAGCGCGAAGTCGATGTGCGCTTCTTAGACCGCGGCGACGTGCAAAAAATTGGCGGCGACAAAGTCAAGCAAGTCATCAAAATCCGCAATGGCATTGAGACCGAAGTGTCCAAAAAAATTCAGCGCCACCTCAAAGACAGCAAGCTCAAAGTGCAAGCTGCTATTCAAGGTGACGCCGTGCGCGTGACCGGTGCCAAACGTGACGACCTGCAAGCCGCCATGGCCCTGATTCGCAAAGAAATGACCGACCTGCCTTTGTCGTTCAACAACTTCCGCGATTAAGCCTCTTCTTTTTTCGCCCCAATTTTTGACTCTTGCCCCGACAGCAAACGGGTGATGTTGTCTTTGTGGCGCATCACCAGCAAGATGCTCATCACCATCACGGCCAACAGCTCGGACTCGCTGGCGTGCCACAGCATGGGGTCACCCATCAGGTAATACGCGGGCGACAAGACAGAGGCCAGCAACGCTGCCAATGACGAATAGCGCGTGACAAACGCCACGGCCAGCCAAGTCAACATCACCAACAAGCCCAGCACGGGCTCCACACCAAACAGCACACCGGCCGCCGTGGCCACGCCCTTGCCACCTTGGAAGCGAAAGAACACCGGCCACAAGTGACCGATGAAAGCCGAGATCGCCACCAGTGCCACCGCGCGGTCATCCAAGCCCCAAGCGGGGCCCCACACGTTGACCGCGTAGACAGGCACAAAGCCTTTCAACGCATCAAACAACAAGGTGGCAATGGCCGCCTTTTTGTTACCCGAGCGCAGCACGTTGGTCGCGCCCGGATTTTGACTACCGTAGGTGCGTGGGTCGTCCAAGCCCATCAGGCGGCTCACGATCACGGCAAACGACAACGACCCAATCAAGTAGCCGCCTACAACGAGCGCACCGATAGAAGTTTCTGAAAACATGGGGTTCAACCTTTACAGCGCAGGGTCGCGCATGTCCCAGCGCAGCGCATCAATCGCCGCCAACACCTCGGGCGACAGCGTGGTGCCCCACGCATCCAAATCGGCATCGAGTTGCGCCAGGGACGTGACACCAATGATGGTGCTGGTCACTTGCCACTTGGTGTAGCAAAAGGCCAAGGCCATTTGCGAGGGCGTCATGCCGTGTTCACGCGCCAGCGCGTTGTAGCGGCGCGCAGCGGCCAAGGCCTCGGGGCGACCCCAGCGTTGCTTGCGCACGCTTTCGTAGCCAGAAATACGTGCACCTTTGGGCGCGTCTGGGCCGGTGGTGCCGCTCTCGTCGTACTTGCCGGTGAGCAAACCAAAACCCAAAGGCGAATACGCCAGCAACGACACATTCAAACGGTGGCAGGTTTCATCCAAGCCGTTTTCATACGTGCGGTTGATCAAGCAATACGGGTTTTGCGTGGTCGCCACGCGCGGCAAACCATGCTGTTCGGCCAAGCGCACAAACTCGTGCACGCCATACGGTGTTTCGTTGGACAAGCCAATGTGGCGCACCTTGCCGGCTTTCACCAACTGCGTCAACGCTTCCAGCTGCTCGTGAATCGAGGTTTGGGTACTCTCTTTTTTCGGGTCGTAATACGCCATGCCAAATGCGGGCACATGGCGCTCGGGCCAGTGAATTTGGTACAGGTCAATCACATCGGTTTGCAAGCGGCGCAAACTGCCCTCGCAGGAGGCAATGATGTCTTGCGCACGCAAACCCAAATGCTCACGCACCCAAGGCATGCCACGCGAGGGGCCAGCTACTTTGGTGGCCACCACCAGCTTTTGGCGTGCGCCGGGGTTCTTGGCAAACCAATTGCCAATGATGGTTTCGGTGTGACCACAGGTCTCGGCCTTGGGGGGCACCGAATACATCTCGGCCGTGTCAATGAAGTTGACACCGCGTTCCAACGAACGCGCGAGGATGGCGTGTGAATCGGCTTCATTCACTTGCTCGCCAAAGGTCATGGTGCCCAAGCAAATGGGGGTGACGTTCAAGTCGCTGGTGCCCAGCTGAACGAGGGGAAAAGTCATGCGGTTACTCCAACCCAAGAGGTGGTTTAAAACCTCTTAAGTCTAAAGCCTCGCGTGTGCCCGCCTCTAGCGTCCAGTCGCCTGGGCGCGTGCCTCTTCTTGCAAGCGCAGCACGCGGCGCTGCACCTTGCCCGTGGTGGTCATGGGCAGCTCGGCAATGAATTCAATTTCTTTGGGGTACTCATACGGCGCCAGCTTGCCGCGCACATGCACTTGCAGCTCGGCTACCAAGGCGTCACTGGCCTTAAAACCAGGCGCCAGCAC
Source organism: Limnohabitans sp. (assembly GCA_051006815.1). Lineage (GTDB taxonomy): Bacteria > Pseudomonadota > Gammaproteobacteria > Burkholderiales > Burkholderiaceae_C > Limnohabitans. Next base: position 3,240 of record JBPCSU010000267.1, on the reverse strand, counting down.
CACGTAGGCCTTCACCAGCGCACCGCGCTCAGCATCGGGCTTGGGCACCACGGCAGCATTGGCCACGGCGGGGTGTTTGACCAAACAGTTTTCAATCTCGCTCGGCCCAATGCGGTACCCCGCGGCTTTGAACACATCGTCCGCGCGGCCTTGGTACCACAGGTAGCCATCTGCATCGCGCACCGCCAAATCGCCGGTGCGGCACCAGTCGCCGGTGAACTTGCCTTGGGTCGACGTTAGGTTCTTCCAATAGCCCAAAAAGAAAATCGGGTCGGGTTGCCCGTGCCGGTTGAAGCGGTGCAGCGCCACATCGCCGGGCACGCCCACGGGGCATTCGTTGCCGTCTTCGTCAATCACTGCCACACGATGGCCGGGGTAGCCTTTGCCCATGCTGCCGGGTTTGGCGGGCCAGCCCACATTCACGCGGAAAGTGCCCAAACCGCCGCCGGGCTGCCCCGAGGCGTTTGGGGCCCATTCCATCGCGCAGTTGCCCACGATGTAGTTGATCTCGGTCTGCCCAAACATCTCGTTCACCGTGACGCCCAGTTGCGCTTGGCAATAGCCAAACACCGCGTCACCCACGGCCTCGCCTGCACTCATGATGGCTTGCAAGCACAGCTTGAATTGGCGGCTGGGCGTGGGGTACGCCTTCATCATGGCCTTCAATGCGGTGGGGAACAAAAACGTGTGCGTCACCTGGTGTTGCGCCATCAAGGTGAACGCCAGCTCGGGGCTGAAGCGCCCATTCCACGCCACGATGGGGCGACCGAAATACAAAGTGGGCAACAACGCATCCATCAACCCGCCGGTCCATGCCCAATCGGCAGGCGACCAAAACACCGCGGCACTGGACGATGCCGTTGTTTGCGTTGAAAAACCAAACCAGTTCTGACTGCACACAAAGCCCGTCAAGTTGCCAATCAAGGCGCGATGCGGAATGAGTGCGCCTTTGGGCGGACCCGTAGTGCCGCTGGTGTAGATCAACACCGCGCCCTCATCGGCCTTGGTTTGCACCGCCAGGAAGCTGCGTTGCTGCTCGGCAACCGCGCTGGCGTAGTCCACATCCACATGCAACATGTCGCTCGCGTTGTGCAAGTCCACGCCAATCACCTCGCGCAGCGCAGGGCACTGTGCGCGCACCGACAACACATTGCTGACCGACGACGCATCCACGATCGCCACCACCGCCTCGCTGTTTTGCAAACGGTATTCCAAGGCCTCCGGTCCAAACAAGAGCGACAGCGGCATGGCCACTGCGCCCATCTGCATCACCGCCACATAGGCCACCGCTGTTTCAAACCGCTGGGGCAACACAATGGCCACCCGGTCGCCCTGCTGTACACCCAGGTCTGTCAGCACATGACTCAGCGCATCGGCCGCTTGCTGCAACTGCGCGTAGGTGTAAGTGCGCGGGGGTACCGCCTGGCCTGCCGCATCGGCGGCTTGGTGCTCGACGATGGCCACCCGTTGGTCCGCATCAGGCTGCGCTGCCCAACGGCGGCTGCACACCTCGGCCATGTTGAAGTCGTCAGGCACCGCCCAGCCAAAGCCGTTTTGCATGGCTTCATAAAAATCAAGGGGCGTTGCTGCCGGGGTTGCAGAGGATGTGCGTGCGTGAGCCATGTCTCGTGTCCTTATGATTCGAAGAATGTACCCAATTCAAAAAGCCTCGCACTGCGAATTTGTCCCTATCCGTCACTTGCGTTACCACGTGCGCCAATGGGGCACACCGTCGCCCGACAAAACGCCGCTCGTCATGGTGCACGGGTGGATGGATGTGGCGGCATCGTTCCAGTTCGTCGTCGATGCCCTGCAACACGACCACTGGGTCATTGCCCCCGACTGGCGTGGCTTTGGCCTGACTGAAACCCCCGACACCGACAACTTTTGGTTCCCCGACTACCTGGCCGATCTCGACCAACTGCTCGACCACTACGTGGGCGATCGCCCCGTGCACTTGCTCGGCCACAGCATGGGCGGCCATGTGGCCACCCTATACGCAGGCATTCGGCCCGCACGCATCCAAACCCTCATCAACCTCGAAGGCTTTGGCATGCCCGCCACGCGTCCCGCACAAGCCCCCGGCCGTTACGCTCAGTGGATGGACGAGCTCAAAGCCCTGCAACGCGGCGAGATGGACTTGCGCCCCTACCCCAACCTCGAGGCTGTGGCGCAACGCCTGATCAAAACCAACCCCCGCTTGGGAACCGACAAAGCGCATTGGCTGGCGCAACACTGGGCCAGCGCCAACGCCCAAGGTGAGTGGCGCATCTTGGGCCATGCCGCACACAAAGTGGTCAACGCACAGCTGTTCAAAGTGGACGAAGCTCAAGCCCTGTACGAACGCATCACCGCCCCCACCCTGTGCGTGGTGGCCGACACCAACAGCATGGAACAGTGGTGGCAAAGCCGCTTCACCCTGGAAGAGTTCAAACAACGCATCTCTGTGGTGCCTCGCCTGACCCATGCGGTCATCCACAACGCCGGCCACATGCTGCACCACGACCAGCCCGAAGAACTGGCGCAGTTGATCTAAAACTTCCTGGCCCAAAACCATGCCTGATCTCCCCCACCCCACACCCACACGTGCTGTACGTGTCGCACACGCTGCGCTACACCGCTGGCTGTTGTGGGTGGCGGTGGTGCTGATGGGCGTGCCCGGCCTCGCCCAAGCAGAAGGGCTGAGCAACCTCAACCCCTGCCCCGAAGCGTTGGCCAAAACCGATGCACGCCCCCTTGAAGACGGTGAGAAATGGGACGTCACCCTCTCCCCCTTCACCTACCACTGGAACTACAACCCCGACCACCGCCCCGTCTTCTTGATGGCCGTGGACCGCCACGTGGCCGGTGACCGTTTTTGTGGCCTCGCCTTGTTTCGCAACTCGTTTGGCCAACCCGCCGCCTATGTCTACGTGGGCCAGCAGTGGAAAGGCATCTTGGGCCAGCCCCAGTTGTTCACCAAACTCTCCGTCGGCCTGATCGACGGCTACCGCGGCAAGTACCAAGACAAGATTCCGTTCAACCACTACGGCATCGCGCCCGCCCTCATTCCCGCCATCGGCTACCACGCCAGCCCGCAGGACTCTTTTCAGCTCATGCTGCTGGGAAATGCGGCCATTCTGTTTGCCTACGCCCACACCTTCTGAACGTGAGAAAATCTGCGGTTTTCTCAGACACATAAAGAAGACCGCATCATGGAAGCAGAACGCATCAACCTCATTGGATCTACCTTGGCCGACC
>JBPCSU010000266.1:0-11236 GCA_051006815.1 Limnohabitans sp. | reverse complement strand
AGCAAGTTGGCGACGAGCACGCCAGCCAGTGTCAACGTCATCGCGAGAGAGGGATTCATCATGGGGCAGGAGTTTAGATGAAGCGCCACTGGCATGATGGGCGACAATCGTGCCCATTTCTGAAGATGCTTACCCTCCTGTCCCCGTCAAACTTGCCAAATCGGATCTGAACTTGGTCTGGCTCGATTGCGAAATGTCTGGCCTTGATCCCGAACGCGAGCGTTTGTTAGAGATTGCAGTCATCGTGACCAGCCCCGATTTGTCGGTGCGCATCGAAGGCCCGGTGTTTGTGATTCACCAAAGCGATGAGTTGCTTGGCAAGATGGATGCGTGGAACAAGGGCACCCACGGCAAGAGTGGCTTGATCGACAAGGTCAAAGCCTCGACCGTGACTGAAGAACAAGCACAAGAGCAGCTGATTGCGTTTTTGAAACCCTATGTGTCCAAAGGCGTTTCACCTATGTGCGGCAACACCATTGGACAAGACCGCCGCTTTTTGAACAAGTACATGCCCAAGCTTGAGGCGTGGTTTCACTACCGCAACGTAGATGTGAGCACGCTCAAAGAGCTGTCGCGCCGCTGGAAACCCGAGGTGTTGAATGCCTTCAAAAAGGCTCAAAAACACACGGCTTTGGCCGATGTGCACGAGTCGATTGACGAAATGTTGCACTACCGCGAACACTTCTTAAAGCTTTGATTAGGTAAAAACCCGAATCCGTGCCATAATTGCGGTCTTCGCTACTAAACGTAGCGAGTTTGTACATCTCCCTTCATTCACCGGACTCGCGAATTGAGTCCCAAGCACTGAGAAAACCCCCAGCGGGTCAGAGCAGGTTCCGTTTGATGGTTGATGTTTTTTAACCAAGAACGGAGCAGTCGCACAACTTGCGGCGCTCGCGTGCGAGAAAAATCATGACTGACACTTTGAATGTGACAGGCGAATTTGCGCCTGCCGAAAATACGGCTATTCTTGCTCAAGAAGTTGAGCAAACCAACGCGCCCAACGGATTCGTTGAACTCGGCTTGGCACCTCAACTGGTGCAAGCGGTGGCGGACTTGGGCTACACCCAACCCACCACGGTTCAACAAAAAACCATTCCATTGGCTTTGCCATCGAACCATGCGGAAGCCCAAGCTGGCTTCATCGACTTGATGGTCTCCAGCCAAACCGGTAGCGGCAAAACAGCGGCGTTCTTGTTGCCTGTGTTGCACACCTTGATCCAGCAGCAAGCCGAAGCCGAAGCGGCAGACAAAGCCGCTTGGGACAAATTGGTGACCGATGCGGCCGCCAAAGGCGAAGAACCCCCTAAGCGCGCCAAGCGCAAAGATCCCACCAATGTGCGCAACTTCAAAGCCCCAACACCCGGTGCTTTGATTGTGTGCCCCACACGCGAACTGGCCCAACAAGTGGCGCATGACGCGATTGATTTGGTCAAGCACTGCCGCGGTTTGCGCGTGGCCAACGTGGTGGGCGGCATGCCTTACCAATTGCAAATTGCCAAGTTGCAAAACGCCAACTTGGTGGTGGCAACACCTGGTCGTTTGCTCGACTTGCAACGCTCGATGCAGATCAAGCTGGAGCAAGTTCAGTTCTTGGTGGTTGACGAAGCCGACCGCATGCTCGATTTGGGCTTTGCCGATGACTTGGCTGAAATCAACCAACTCACCATCAACCGCAAGCAAACCATGATGTTCAGCGCCACGTTTGCGCCGCGCATCCAACAGTTGGCCGCACGCGTCATGCGTCAACCCCAACGCGTGCAAATTGACTCGCCGCAAGAAAAGCACGTCAACATTCGCCAAGTGCTGCACTGGGCCGATAACGCGCAGCACAAACGTCGTTTGTTGGATCACTTGTTGCGTGACACCACCATCAACCAAGCTGTGGTGTTTGCCAGCACCCAAATTGAGTGCGATGGTTTGGCCAATGACTTGCAACAAGAAGGCTTCTCTGCCGTCGCCTTGCACGGTGCTTTGAGCCAAGGTTTGCGTAACCGCCGCTTGATGGCCTTGCGCAACGGTCAAGTGCAGTTCTTGGTCGCCACCGACGTGGCTGCGCGCGGCATTGACGTGCCCACCATCACCCACGTGTTCAACTTTGGCTTGCCTATGAAGTCTGAGGACTACACCCACCGCATTGGCCGTACCGGTCGTGCGGGTCGTCAAGGCTTGGCCGTGACTTTGGCGGAGTTCCGCGACAAGCGCAAAATTTTTGACATCGAAGCCTACACGCGCCAGCAGTTCACAGCCGAGGTGATTCCAGGTTTGGAACCCACCCAACGCCTCGAACAACGTGGCGGTGGCCGTGATTACGACCGCAAGGGCGGTGGCAAGTTTGGCGGCGGTGGCCGTGGCTTCGGCGGCAACAAGTTTGGTGGCCGTTCGGAAGGTCAGGGTTATGGCCGCTTTGAGCCTCGTTTTGACGACCGTCGTCCTTCTGGTAACCGCTTTGAAGGGCGTGCTGAGAACCGTTTCGAAGGCCGTTCGGACAACCGCTTTGACGATCGCCGTGGCAACACGTTCGAGCCACGTCAAGGTGCACCGCGTGGCAACTTTGGCGAAGGCCATGGCGCGCCTCGCGGCAACTTTGGTGCCCCACGTCACTTTGAAGAACGTGCGCCTCGCAGCTTCGATGACCGTGCCCCCGCACGCGGCCCACGTGCCCCGTTTGAAGCCGGTCGTACGCCGTTTGACAAGCCTGGCCGCCCAGCCGGAGCCGGTGGCAAATCATTTGGGGGTGGTTTTGACGCGAAGAAGCGTGCGCCTAAGCCACGCGCGCCACGTTAATTAACGACTTGCCAAATAGTCAGCCACCGTGTTGCACTCGATGTGCAGCACGGTGGCTGAATTGTTTGTGGCATCCGAATTTAGGCTTTGAGTTTTTGTGCGACAAAGTCCAAACGGTCTTGGCCCCAAAACAATTCGCCTTCAATGACGTAGCTGGGGGCCCCAAACACTTGGGTTTCCATGGCGCTTTGTGTGTAAGCGTCATAGCGGGCTTGCACCTCAGGTGTTTGTGCCAAGGCCAAGTAGGCACCGTCTAGCTTGTGTTCGTTCAGCAATTGCGCCAAGGTGGCCGTGTCGGCAATGTCGCGTTCTTCATGCCAGACCGCCGACAGCACAGCTCCGGTGATGGCCAAAGCCGCGTCTGTGCCGTGGTGCATGTCTACCGCAATGATCAGGCGCGCAGCGGGATCGCCGGCCACCGGAAAGAACTGGGGATGTAGGTTCAGCGGCAGGTTCAGCGCTTGGCTGAAGCGAGCCAGTTCGACCAAGCGATAGGCTTGTCGTTGGGGAGCGCGCTTGCCCAAAGGCAGGCCACCGGAGATAGGAAACACCTGGCCCAAATCCATGGGCATCACGCGGACCGTCGCCCCTGCTGATTTTGCGAGAGCGACAAAACGTGCATGGCCCAAATAAGTCCACGGACTTTGTGGGGCGAAGTAGTAGTCGATGGTTTTGGACATGGACGCTCCTGTGTCAAGGTCAGATAAAAATGATGGCCAGCATGGCCGCATCGTCAATCAAGTTGACGACCGCATACGCGCTCAGGCGATACAGCGTGCTCAGTATGAGCTCGCTCACGTCGAGAGGTGACAGTTCTTGCATGTGTCAGTAGTGAGGAGGCAGCTCGTCACGCAGGCTGCGAAACCCACCCGTGTCGCCGTCGGGCGTTTGCTGGCGCAGTTGGCTGACCTCGCGGATCAGCGCCTCGATTTGTTGTTGCTGTTGAAAAATTGTTTGGTTGAGTTGTTCCACCAAGTCTTCGGTGAAGCTGGCCTTGATTTCTAAATCCATCAGGCGTTTGTCGATGTCGGTGTGTGGCATGGCTGATGTAGTCTACGGGGTGGTTTTGCCAATGTCGCTGAGTTGGGCGCGCAGGTGTTCAAGTTCGCGTTGGTAGGCTTGTGCATCACCAAAGTCGACAAACCCGGTGTAGTAGGGGTGAGCGGCCATCACTTTGCGGGCGTGCTTGATGGGGCACCAGTACTGCTCGGTGCGGGCCACCACCTCGCGCCCGTAGGCCATCAGGCCATTGCCATACGAGCAATAGGCGCAGTTGATTTTTTCGATCCAGTTCAGGTACGCCAAATGGGCGCGGTCGTAGACAAAGTAATCGCTGCGCTTGACGCGGGGAATGCCATAGGCCCGAAAGCAAATGTGTTGGTAGACGGTGATGAACAAGTCCAACACCAGCATGGGCCCAAGCACGGCATAAATCACAGGGGCGGTGACCACATGGCGCCAATCTGAGGACAGCACGTAGCGGAGCAAACCGGTTTTGAAGCGACGTTGTTGCTCGACGACCTCGCGCTCAAACCGGACGCGGGTTTCCTCAAAATCGGCCTGAAGTTCGGCACGCCGCCGTTTCATCTCCAGCTCAATTTCAGACTCCATTTGTTGGATGCGAGCCAGCAATTCGGTGATTTTTGGATTCATAAATGCCTCTATTGAGCAGGATTATGGGCGGTTACGTGCGAAAATACACCGAACCTGTGGCCTAATTAAGGGCTTTAACTTTTTATCTGGAAAATTTCATGGGAAACAAAATCGTTACCGAAGCTGACCGCAAACGCGCTCCTAAACCAATTCCTCTGCCTGGCACTGTGTTGCGTACCGGTGGTCGTGGTCAACGCGTGAGTTTGGAACGCGGTGTTGCGACACGCAGCAAAAAGAACCCAGGCAAGCGCTCAAACAAAGGCGGTTAATCCCCTTTCTGCCATACCGCAGAGCCAAACAAAAAGCGACCCTTGGGTCGCTTTTGTTTTTTGGGGTGATGCACGCGTGATGGCACGCGGGCAAAACACACACGCCATGTTCACTCGGGGAGTTCGATTTTGACTTCGAGCACTTCCAAGTTGTCGTGACGCTCCAAGTTGACTTTGATGTCATCAGGGTTGATCTTCACGTATTTCGACAGCACCGCCACCAAATCGCGCTGCAGCGCGGGCAGGTAGTCGGGCTGGGCGTTGCGGCCTGTGCGTTCGTGCGTCAGGATGAATTGCAGGCGTTCTTTGGCCACATTGGCCGTTTTCTTTTTCTCGCCCAGTAACAAAGACAGTAACGACATGGCTTACTTCCCGCCAAAAATGCGTTTCAGGAAACCTGGCTTGACGTTTTCGGTGAAGCGCATAGGCACGTCTTCGCCCAAGAAGCGACTGATCACGTCTTTGTAGGCTTCCGACACATCGGTTTGGTCCAAGTGCACAGCAGGCAAGCCTTGGTTCGAGGCGGTCAACACGGTTTCGGATTCAGGAATCACACCGATCAAGGGAATGCGCAAGATGTCTTGAATGTCTTCCAATGACAGCATGTGGCCTTCTTCCACGCGGCTGGGGTTGTAGCGCGTGATGAGCAGGTGTTCTTTGATGGGCGTATCGCCATCAATCGCACGTTGGGTTTTGCTGCTGAGCATGCCCAAGATGCGGTCTGAGTCGCGTACCGAAGACACTTCGGGGTTGGTCACCACCAAGGCTTCATCGGCAAAGTGCATGGCCATCATGGCGCCAATTTCGATACCGGCAGGGGAGTCGCACACGATGTAATCGAACTTCATTTCTTTGAGTTCGTTCAACACGCGTTCCACACCCTCTTTGGTCAGGGCATCTTTGTCACGGGTTTGTGACGCAGCCAACACAAACAAGTTGTCGCATTGCTTGTCTTTGATCAAGGCTTGGTTCAGTGTGGCTTCGCCGTTGATGACGTTGATGAAGTCATACACCACGCGGCGTTCGCAGCCCATGATCAGGTCCAAATTGCGCAGACCGACGTCAAAGTCGATGACCACTGTTTTGAAGCCACGCAAGGCGAGGCCCGACGAAAAACTGGCGCTGGTTGTGGTCTTGCCCACGCCGCCTTTGCCAGAAGTGACCACCACGATTTTTGTCATGAAGAAAGCCCTAGGTTGTTCTAAAAATTAATTCGCAATTTTACAGTGGAAGCATCACCAACTTATCGCCTTGCAGACTGATTTGGGCACGTTTGCCGGCTACGTCTGGGGGCAAGGGTGTGTCGCTGGTGCGGTAGGTGCCAGCGATGGAAATCAGCTCGGCTTCCAAGCACTCGGTGAAGATCCGTGCCTGCTCGTCGCCGCGGGCTCCGGCAATGGCTTTGCCACGCAAAGGGGCGTACACATGAATGTGACCATCCGCCATGATTTCGGCGCCTGGGTTGACCATGGCCAGCACGATCAGGTCGCGTCCTTTGGCATACACGTGTTGGCCTGAACGCAAGGGTTTGTCAATCACCATGGCAGAGCCGCCGGTTGGGACTTCACGGACCACCTCGACTTCGCGAATCACTTCTTGCACCACCGTTTCCACGCGTGGGGCGGCGGGTGCTTGAATGCTCAAGTCTTGGGCTTCAAACAAGCCGGCTTGGCGGGCGCTGGCCAATTGATGGGGCTGGGCGCCACGTACGGCCACGGGCACCATGCGGTGGGTGCGCAACATCAGGCAGACCGATGGCAGGTCGAGTTGGTCGTTGGGGTCTTCCAGGTTGCTGAGGTCAATCACCACGGGGTCGTTGTCAAAGAAGTCGGGCGTGCCCCCTAAGCGACGCGCTAAGTCTTCTTGCAAGGTGGAGGTGTTGGGCGTTTTGAGTACAAAAGATACCAATGGCAAGGAGGCACTTTTGATTTCATAGGCATGGGGTGCGGCAGCTTGACTCATGGCGGATGCAGAAAAAATAAAACCTGAACTTTACACGGCAAGGACATTCATACCTCGGTAAACTTTTTCCAATGCACGTCTCTACCCTTGCCCGTTTGTTGTTCACGCCCCTGGCCGTCAGCGTGACCGCTTTGCACGCCCAACAAGCGTCTGCACCTGCACCCACGCCTGCGGCAGACATGGGGCAAATTGAAATCACCAGTGGCCGAGACAACGACACACAGCAACGGCGCGAATCCACCGCCAGCAAGATTGTGATTGGCCGTGAGGAAATTGAACGCCAAGGCGATTCAAACCTCGGCGATATCTTGAAACGCATGCCAGGCATTACCTTGGGCGGTGCGCCAGGACGTGGAGGCGGTTTGCGCATGCGGGGGCTGAGCCAAGGCTATACCCAAATCTTGTTGGACGGTCAGCGTGTGCCGCCGGGTTTCTCGGTCGAGTCCCTCACCCCCGAGATGATTGAGCGTGTCGAAATTTACCGCGCACCCACGGCCGAAACAGGGGCGCAAGCGATTGCGGGCACCATCAACATCATCACCCGTGAAGGCCGACGCGGCATGCCGACAGAGCTGAAAGTCGGCTCCTCGTTTCAAGGCGGCTACGCCTCGCCGATGGCGTCGATGGTGAAGTACCACGACGCAGACACATGGACGGCCAACTACACCTTGTCGGTCAACCGCTATGCAGCGCCGGACCACAGCGACAACGAGTTGGTGCACACCAACGGTGCCAACACCTTGACCCGTCAGCGTGTCAGCGACAGCCACTACGGTCGCGAAGGCATGAATGCCACCGCCCGTTTGCAAATGAAGGGGGATCCCGGCGAAACCTTCACTCTGATGCCATTTGTGGCGTTGTCACATGGTAAGACACCGGGTTCGATTCAGAGCACTCAGACCTCTAACTATGGCGCCGCCTCGGATGGTTCCTCGGTGGCGACCACCGACAACCAAAACCATTTTGCTGTCGCGCGCTTGAATGGCCAATGGCGACGCAAGTTGTCAGCCGACAGCAACATGGAGTGGAAGTTCAATGTGGGCGGCTGGAACAGCCACAACGAATACAACCAAACCGCCACCAATTACAACTTGCTGCCCTACGTCAAAGAAAACTCGCATGTGCAAGACCGTTCGGCCAATGCCAGCGGTAAATACACCAATGTGATGGGCGGCGGCCATCAGTGGGTGAGTGGTTTTGAAGTGGAAGCTGTGCGTCGTACCCAAGCCATTGCGGGGCAGTACCAAACCCGTGTGGGGGACGCTGATTACCAAGCGTCTTCCATGCGCTATGCCATGTATTCACAAGACGAGTGGCAGTTGACGCCCCATTGGGCCACGCACCTGGGCGCTCGTTACGAAACGTTGACCACCGGGGGTACCACCAGCGATGGCAATGTCACCAACCGCAACAGCGTGTTCACACCTTTGTTGCATGCTTTGTGGCGCCCAGATCCTGAGAGTCGTGACCAAGTGCGTATGAGTTTGACGCGCAGCTTCAAAACACCTTCGATGCCCACCCTGTTGACGCGCCGCAGCTATGCGCGTGATGCAACCAACAGTGAAACCAATCCCGACGTGTCGGGTAACCCCAACCTCAAGCCTGAAATTGCCACGGGCTTGGATGTGGCGGTTGAACGCTATCTGCCGCAAGGTGGCGTGTTGAGCGCGAGTGCGTTTCATCGCCGCGTACAAAACCTGATTCGCAACACGCTCACGCCGCCTAGCCAAGATGTGTATGGCCGTTGGCTGTCCACCCCGCAAAACATCAGCGAAGCCATCACCGAAGGCATCGAGCTTGAGGCCAAGTTTCGGATGGACCAATGGATCGCCGATGCCCCTCGCGTGGATCTGCGCAGCAACGTCAGCTTCTACCGTTCACGCGTGCTGAGTATTGACGGCCCCAACAACCGACTCGACCAGCAGCCCAGCATGACTGCCAACCTCGGGGCAGACTACCGTTTGTCCGTGGTGCCGTTGACCGTGGGTGGCAACCTCAACTACAACCCTGGCTACACCACGCGCTTGAGCGCCGAGCAGTGGTCCACCGTGTCGCAAAAACGCGTGATGGACCTGTATGGCTTGTGGCGGTTGGACAGCACCACCGCTTGGCGTTTGACGCTCAATAATTTAGACCCTCGCAACTACAACACCAGCAGCCTGTACAGCAGTGGCAGTGTGGTGGAAAACAGCAACACCCACAACCGCACCTGGACCAATGTGCAAGTGACTCTGGAGAAAAAACTATGACGCAACACGACGGTGCCTGGTACGACCGCATGTACAACAACCGGGCTTTGGTGCCCGAGCATGCGAAGCACTTTGCGTATTGGCGCGATGCTTCTGCGCATGTGCGTGAGACACACCGTTGCTTCCGCGATGTCGCCTACGGCCGTGGGTTGAATGAAACCTTGGATATTTTTCCCAGCGAGACCGTGTCGGACCATGCGCCTGTGGTGGTGTTTATTCATGGCGGGTTTTGGCGCGCGCTGGACAAATCGGACCATTCCTTCATTGCCCCCACCTTTACCTCGCAAGGGGCACATGTGGTGGTGCCCAACTATGCGTTGTGTCCTGCGGTGACGGTGTCAGACATCAGCTTGCAAATGGTCAAAGCGGTGGTTTGGGTTTGGCGCAACATCCATCGTTTTGGCGGCGATCCGCGTCGCATCATGGTGATGGGGCACTCTGCAGGTGGGCACTTGGCGGCCATGCTGATGGCTTGCAATTGGCCAGCCTATGCCGCCGATGTGCCCGCCCATGTGGTGAACAAAGCCTTGTCGATTTCAGGCTTGTACGAGCTGGAGTCGATCCGTGCCACACCTTACTTGGCCGACAGCCTGCGCTTGACGGAAGAGGTTGCCGTGCGCAACAGCCCGGCATGGATGCCTGCCCCTCAGCAAGGCACGCTCTACAGCGTGGTGGGGGGCATCGAGAGCGACGAGTTCTTGCGTCACAACGCCTTGATCCAACAGGCCTGGGGTTCAGGTCGTGTGCCTGTGGCCGAGGCTTTGGAAGGCTTGCAACACTTCAGCATCGTTGAAGCGTTGACGCAGCCCGGGCATCGCCTGCACACGCTGGCGCTTGAGTTGCTGTACAAGTGAACGTTCCAATATAAAAAAGCCTGTCTGCATGCAGACAGGCTTTTTCTTTTCGTGACCGCGCAGCGCGAGGTTTACATCAACAGATGTTCGCCTGCGTTGTCGCCACCCAAGATGACGTAGTTCACCTTGCGCACGTCCATCAGCTTGGTGCCGCCGGCGTAGCTGATAGAACTTTGCACGTCTTGCTCCATCTCGATCAAGGTGTTGGCCAGCTTGCCTTTGACAGGCTCGAGGATGCGCTTGCCTTCCACGTGCTTGTATTCGCCTTTGTTGAAGTCAGAGGCGGAGCCGTAGTATTCCTTGAACAACTCGCCATTCACTTCCACCGTCTTGCCGGGCGACTCTTCGTGGCCGGCAAACAGCGAACCAATCATCACCATGCTGGCACCGAAGCGGATGCTCTTGGCGATGTCTCCATGGCTGCGAATGCCGCCGTCGGCAATGATCGGCTTGGTCGCCACGCGGGCACACCACTTGAGCGCTGACAGCTGCCAGCCGCCCGTGCCAAAACCTGTTTTCAGCTTGGTGATACACACCTTGCCGGGGCCGACGCCCACTTTGGTTGCGTCAGCACCCCAGTTTTCCAGGTCGATCACAGCTTCGGGCGTCGCCACGTTGCCCGCGATCACAAAGCTCTTGGGCAACTTGGCCTTGATGTAGCCAATCATGTCGCGCACGCTGTCGGCATGGCCATGGGCGATGTCGATGGTGATGTACTCAGGCGTCAAGCCTGCCGCAGCCAGTGTGTCCACGGTTTCGCGGTCAGGGGCTTTGACGCCCAAAGAGATAGAGGCGAACACGCCTTTGGCATGCATGTCTTTGACGAATTGGACATTGTCTAAATCAAAGCGGTGCATCACGTAGAAGTAGTTGTTTTGCGCCATCCACAAGCAGATGTTTTCATCCACCACGGTCTTCATGTTGGCGGGGACGACTGGCAAGCGAAACTTGCGGCCTCCGAGTTCAACACCTGCATCGCATTCAGAGCGGCTTTCCACGCGGCACTTGCGTGGCAGCAGCAAGATGTTGTCGTAATCAAAAATTTCCATTTCCCAAGCTCCAGAAAGTAACGTTCGAAGATTGAGCGCTTGGCTTGGCCGGTTTTTTCAGGCGCAAAGTGCAGGCATAAAAAAACCGAGCACAAGAATCTTGGGCCCGGTGGCTGATTCTAGCAGCTCCTAAAATCACCCCCATGCATTCCTCTGACGAGCATCACGCTCAGCCGGTTTCGGTCTTCCCCGTCTCATCCCCTTTGCTACAAGGTCTCAACAACGAGCAAGCTGCGGCGGTGACGTTGCCGCACGCGCACGCGCTCATCTTGGCGGGCGCCGGGTCGGGCAAGACGCGGGTGTTGACCACACGCATTGCGTGTCTCATGCAAACGGGGCAGGTGTCGCCGGGCGGCATCTTGGCGGTGACGTTTACCAATAAGGCTGCCAAAGAAATGCTCACACGTTTGTCC
>JBPCSU010000265.1:0-4144 GCA_051006815.1 Limnohabitans sp. | reverse complement strand
GTCGTTGGGCCAGGCACTGGAAAAAGCGCTGCGCATCCAACCGCTGATCCCTCATGCACAAAGCCCCTTATTGGCGCAAATCGCCCAAGACATGGGCGTGCCGCCCGAATGCGGCGCACTGCTGGCGCGCGCCTTGTTGCCCGAGCCCGCCGTGTTGGTACGTGATGGTGGTGTCATCGGTGACGGCTACGACGCCGACCTGGACGAACTGCGTGCCATTCAAACCAACTGCGATGGCTTTTTGCTCGAACTCGAAGCCCGCGAACGCGAACGCACAGGCATCGCCAATTTGCGTGTGCAGTTCAACAAGGTGCATGGCTTCTACATCGAGGTCACACAAGGCCAAATCGACAAAGTGCCGGCAGACTACACACGTCGCCAAACCCTCAAGAATGCCGAGCGTTTCATCACGCCCGAGCTCAAGGCGTTTGAAGACAAGGCCTTGAGCGCGCAAGAGCGCGCGTTGGCGCGCGAGAAGTTTTTGTTTGAGCAACTGCTTGACACCTTGCAGCAGTTCGTCCCCGCCCTCACCCGCTTGGCGCAAGCCGTGGCCACGCTGGATGCGCTGTGCGCCTTGGCCGAACGCTCGCTCACGCTGGGCTGGTGCGCGCCTGAGTTTGCGAAAACACCGTGCATTGAAATCAGCCAAGGTCGTCACCCTGTGGTGGAAGCCCGCTTGGCTGAAACACATGGCGTGGTGGCCGGTGGCGCAGCCAAAACCTTCATTGCCAACGACACGCTGCTGGGGCACAAGCAACGCATGCAGGTCATCACCGGGCCCAACATGGGTGGTAAATCGACCTACATGCGCCAAGTCGCCATCATTGTGTTGTTGGCCAGCATGGGCTCGCATGTACCAGCCACAGCGTGTCGCTTGGGTCCGATTGACGCCATTCACACCCGCATTGGCGCGGCCGACGACTTGGCCAACGCGCAATCCACCTTCATGCTGGAGATGACCGAGGCCGCCCAAATTTTGCACGCGGCCACACCGCACAGTTTGGTCTTGATGGATGAGATTGGCCGTGGCACCTCGACCTTCGACGGTTTGGCCTTGGCCAGCGGCATTGCCACGCACTTGCACGACAAGACCCAGGCCTTCACGCTGTTTGCCACGCATTACTTTGAACTCACCGAATTCCCTGCCAACCACCGCGCCGCGGTCAACGTGCATGTGAGCGCGGCCGAGAGCGGCGCCAGCATCGTGTTTTTGCACGAAATTCAGCCCGGCCCAGCCAGCCGCAGCTACGGCATTCAAGTGGCCCGTTTGGCGGGCATGCCTTCTGCTGTACTCAACCATGCCCGCCATGCGCTGGCCTCGCTCGAAGCCGGGGCTGATGCCTCCAAGGTACAAGTCGACCTCTTTGCGCCACCACCGTTGCAAGACGATGTGGGCCCCAGCCCACTGCAAGCGAAGCTGGCCGAGATCGACCCCGACAAACTCAGTCCACGCGATGCGTTGGACGCTCTGTACCAATTGAAGAAACTGCTATGACGCGCGATCGCGTCACACCCAACGTACACATGTCTGCACAACCTCTGATCGTTTTCTCACACGGCAACAGCTTCCCGTCCAGCACCTACCGCGTCATGCTGGATGCCGTCCGCGCACGTGGGTTTCGTGTCGAAGCCATCGATAAATTCGGCCACGACCCGCGCTACCCCGTGACCGACAACTGGCCGCACTTGGTGCAGCAGCTAACCGACTTTGTCACCCCACTCACCCAGTCCAGTGGCCCCGCTTTTTTGGTCGGCCACTCATTGGGCGGCATTCTGAGCATGATGGTGGCGGCCAAGCATCCCGAACTGGTGCGCGGCGTGGTGTTGCTCGACTCCCCCATGCTAGGCGGCTGGAAAGCACAACTGCTGAAAACCGTGAAGCGTGTCCCCGGTGCCGAGGTGTTTTCACCCGCCGCCATCAGTCGCAAACGACGCACCACCTGGGCCAATGCAGCCGAGGCCTTGGCCCACTTTCAACACAAACGCGCATTCGCCAAATGGGACCCGCGCGTGCTGCAAGACTACGTGACCTACGGCACCCACGACGAAGTCACGGCACAAGGCACTCGCCGCGTTTTGAGTTTTGATCGCGACATCGAAAGCGCCATTTACAACGGCTTGCCCGATCACTTGGAAACGTATTTCAAACGCCACCCGATTCAATGCAAAGCTGCCTTGATTGGGGGCTTGCAATCGAAAGAGCTCAAGCAAGTGGGGCTGGACTTCAGCCGCCGCGTCACACAAGGCCGTGTGATGAAGATTGACGGCACGCATCTGTTCCCGATGGAGCACCCGCTGGTGGCCGCCGCAGCAGTAGAAACCGCGCTACTCAACCTCATCGGCTAAGTTGCCTGCGCTCAGCAAAAAATCAAGCGACCCAAGTCACCGTGCCAGTCCACGCCGTGGCCAACACCACCACGCCAAACACGATGCGGTACCACGCAAACGGCACAAAGCTGTGGCTGGCGATGTAGCGCAACAACCAACGCACGCAAATCCAAGCGCTGATGAACGAGCACACCAAGCCCACGGCAAACACGGGCGCGTCAGCCCAGCTCAACAGCTCGCGCTCTTTGTACAAGCTGTAAGCGCCCGCGCCAATGAGCGTGGGGATGGCCAAGTAAAACGAAAAATCTGTGGCGGCTTTGCGCGACAAGCCCAACAGCATGCCGCCAATGATGGTGGCACCACTGCGGCTGGTGCCGGGCACCATGGCCAAGCATTGCACCAACCCCACCTTCAACGCGTCCAGCGGCGACATGGCCTCCACGGTTTCGATGCGCGCTTGCGAAGTGGGCTCAGCTGACACGTCAGTTTCTGCGTCGCTGACTTCAGGCTTGGCACGCCCCCACCCCTCGGCCCACAAGATGATGAAGCCCCCGATGATGAAGGTGCTGGCCACCACCACCGGCGTGAACAAATGCGCCTTGATGAACTTGCCAAACAGCAAGCCCAACACCACGGCAGGCACAAAGGCAATCAACACATTCAGTGCAAAGCGACGCGCCTCGACCTGCGTGGGCAACGCCACCACCGTGCTGGCTATTTTTTGCCAATACACCAAGATAACCGCAAAGATGGCACCGGTTTGAATGGCGATGTCGAACACCTTCGCCTTCTCGTCGTCAAACCCCAACAGCGCGCCCGCCAAAATCAAATGCCCCGTCGATGAAATAGGCAAAAACTCGGTCAACCCTTCGACCACGCCCATCACGGCGGCTTTGATCAATACAACGATATCCATACAACTCCTTCAATGGCGCAATTATCGAGGGTGCGCCCGCCTAAAATCACGGCATGACGAAACCTGCTCACCCTGCGACAGAACAAGACCACAAGCCCAGCAACTTTTTGCGTCAAATCATCGAGAACGATTTGGCCCAAGGCACTTACGCCAGCCGCCGCTGGGCGGGCAGCCCTGGTGACGCAGCGCATCACGCCAAGGGCGAGCCAGACCCTGCCAAGATTCGCACGCGTTTTCCACCCGAACCCAACGGCTACTTGCATGTGGGCCATGCCAAAAGCATTTGCATCAACTTCGGTTTGGCGCGTGACTACGGTGGCGTGTGCCACCTGCGCTTTGACGACACCAACCCCGAAAAAGAAGACACCGAATACGTCAACTCCATCATCGACGCGGTGAAGTGGCTGGGCTTTAGCTGGAGCCAACCCGGAAATGATGCGGCCTATCAAGCCAGCGACTATTTCGACTTCATGTACCGCGCCGCCGAGGCCTTGATTGAAGCTGGCCACGCCTACGTGGACGAACAAACGCCAGAAGAAATGCGCGTCAACCGTGGCGACTTTTCGAAGCCCGGCGTGAACAGCCCTTTCCGCGCGCGTACACCTGCTGAAAACCTCGCACGCTTTCGCGACATGCGCGATGGCAAGTTGGCCGATGGTGCCGCCGTGCTGCGCGCCAAGATTGACATGGCCTCGCCCAACATTAATCTGCGCGACCCAGCCATCTACCGCATTCGCCGCGCCACACACCACAACACGGGTGACACCTGGTGCATCTACCCGATGTACACCTTTGCGCATCCCATCGAAGATGCGCTGGAGCAAATCACCCACAGCATTTGTACGCTGGAGTTTGAAGACCAACGCCCGTTTTACGACTGGTTGATGGACCGCCTCTGCG
>JBPCSU010000264.1:0-5327 GCA_051006815.1 Limnohabitans sp. | reverse complement strand
GTTAATCTTGCGGGTTATTCGGGACAGTTTTTAAAGGCGCATCCAAGAGCAATCTTGGGTGCGCCAACCTGCTTGGGGAGAGTGTTAGATGTCAGCAATTATTGGTTTGGTCGTTCTTTTCATTTGCGTGTTCGGCGGTTTCGTGATCGCCGGCGGTAGCTTGGCGCCCATTATCAAATCCACTCCCTACGAGATGTTCATCATTGGTGGTGCGGGCGTGGGCGGCATGATCACGGGCAACTCAGGCGCTATTTTTAAAGGCGCTTGGGCTGGCATGGGGCGTGTGATCAAAGGCCCCAAGTACCACAAGGAAGACTACATCGGCATCATTGCCGTGATCTCTAAGCTGATGAAAACACTCAAGGCCGAGGGGGCGGTGGCGATGGAATCGCACGTCGAAAACCCGGAGGCCAGTGCGATTTTTGGTGAATGTCCCAAGATGCTGCACGACCATGGTTTGGTCGGTTTGGTGTGCGACACCATCCGTTTGATGGTGGTGTCCTCAGGCACGTTGAGCCCTTATGCGGTGGAAGACGTGATGACCGCAGCGATCAAACACCACCACCACAGCGAAATGCAAAACGCAGATGCCCTCTCTACCTTGGCCGGCGCGTTGCCAGCGCTGGGTATTGTGGCTTGCGTGTTGGGTGTGGTGAAGACCATGGGTGCGATTGACCAACCCCCTCCTGTGCTGGGTGCCTTGATTGGTGGCGCGTTGGTGGGTACGTTCCTCGGGGTGTTTTTGGCCTACGGTATTTTTGAACCGTTCGGCAAACGTTTGGTGCAGATCATTGACGAAGACAGTGAGTCTTTGAAAGTGGCACAGCAAGTGATCATTGGCAACATGCATGGTTATCCAGTTCCGCTGATCATTGAAGCCGCGCGCGTGTGTATCAACCACCACGCACAGCCCACCTTTGGCGAACTCTTTGACGCGTTGAGGAAATAATGGCTGACGAAAAAGACGCGGCCGCCGCGCCGGAAGACGCCGAAAAAACAGCAGAAGAGGCCGCAGCAGCGGCCGCTGCTGCCGCTGCCGAAGCGCCGAAAGCTGAGGAAGAAAAAGACGAAGCGCCTGCGCCCGTCATCGTCATCAAGAAAATCATTGACGACGGTCACGGCGGCGCCCACGGCGGTGCGTGGAAGATTGCGTTGGCCGACATGATGACGGCGATGATGGCGTTCTTCTTGTTGATGTGGCTGCTCGGTGCTGCCAACGAAGACCAACGAAAAAGTATTGCCGACTACTTCAAACCCACCTCGCAAAGCTTGGTGGCGATTGGTCAGTTGGCCGGCTCCAATGGTGTGTTGGGTGGCCGCTCAATCATTGACCCCGATGGGTTCCCCTTTGCCGCCAAGCAAACGGCGTTGCTGGAGCGTCTGACACCCCGTTCAGAAGGTGGCCCCAACCCCAGTACCGATCCAGGTCAAGAAAACAACAACCCCTACTCAGACCCCGACAAGCTGACGCCTGAGCAGAAGAAAGAAATTGCGGCTGCGCAAGAGAAGGCCGACTTTGACAAGCTCGAAAAAGAAATTGAGCAAAAGCTGTCGGAAAACAAAAAGCTCGGTGGCTTGAAAGACCAAGTGTCGGTCACGCGTGACAAACAAGGTTTGCGCATTGAGATCATCGACAAAGCCGACTTTGCGATGTTCCCCAGCGGCGGCATGAGCATGCAAGGCAAAGCATCCAGTTTGATCACGGAAATTGCGGCTTCGCTGGCTGAAATGCCCAACAAAATTGCGATTCGTGGGCACACCGACAGCGTCCCCTTCAACAACAAAGAAGGCCGCAACAATTGGTCACTCTCTGCGGAACGTGCCGAAGTCACACGTGCGTTGCTCGAGAAGAGCGGCATCAAAGAAAGCCGGTTTGCCCGCATCGAGGGTGTGGCGGACACCGATCCGTTTAACCCGAAAGATCCACGCGACCCACGCAACCGTCGCATGAGTATCACGGTGCTTTACAACGACCAAGACTAATTGGCGAACAAGTAAAAAAGGCAGCTCAATTTGAGCTGCCTTTTTTCTTGGCCGATGGGCTTGCGTTAAGCAGGACGCAGCTCGTACTTGTTGATCTTCTCGATCAAGGTGGTGCGCTGCAAATTCAACAATTTGGCGGTACGTGACACGTTGCCCGAGTTGCGCTCCAGCGCTTGCTCGATGATGCTGCGCTCAATTTGCGCCATGCGCTCTTTGAGTGACAACCCTTCGGGCGGGAGCTGCGGCATGCCTTGGGCCAGCATGATCAGGCCTTCGATTTCGTTTTCTTCTTCCTCGGGCTCGTTGGCTTGCATCTCTGCCAGCACTTCGGGCGGGGGCGTCATTTCCATCTTGGCCAGCAACGGTGCTTTGGCTTGCAGCTCGGCTTGCGCAGAGACCAAACCCTTTGGCAACAGCGTCGGAGGGATGGCGCGCAAGTCCAGCTCTTGGCCTGCGTACAAGGTGCTGAAACGGTCTACCACGTTGGACAGTTCGCGCACGTTGCCAGGCCAGGGGTACTTTTGCAGCGCCGCCATGAAGTCCGGTTTGAAACGAATTGGTTGCTTGCCAAAGCTCGCGCATTTCTTGGCAAAAAAGCCCAGCAGTTCGGGCACGTCATCGCAGCGTTCGCGCAAGGGCGGTGTCACCATGGGCAACACGTTCAAGCGGTAATACAAGTCTTCACGGAACCGACCGGCGGCAATTTCGTTTTCTAAGTCGCGGTGGGTCGCGGCCACCACGCGCACATCCACTTGCACTTGGCGTGTGCCCCCAATCGGGTCAACCGTGCGTTCTTGCAACACGCGCAGCAACTTGACTTGCATGTCCAAGGACATGTCGCCAATTTCATCTAAAAAGATGGTGCCGCCGTGGGCCAGCTCGAAACGGCCAATGCGATCAGCCACCGCGCCGGTGAAAGCACCTTTGCGGTGACCAAACAGTTCGCTTTCCAATAAGTCTTTGGGGATCGCGGCGCAGTTGATAGGTACAAAGTTTGCACCGCAGCGCTCAGACTGCTCGTGCAGCAAGCGAGCCAGCAATTCTTTGCCAGTACCGCTTTCGCCGGTGATCATCACCGTGGCGTTGGAATTGGCCATCGTTGTGACCAGTTGACGCAAAGCGACAGCTGACTCACTGGAGCCAATAAAGTTAGTGGTGGGTTTCATGTCAAAAATTCCTACAGTGGATTGTCGACAGACCTGGTTTTTCCACAAGACAGAAAAAGTATTCGTATTTGAATTTGTTAAAGATGCAGCGCTCGGTGCCGAATCATGTGGGAGACCTCTCAAGGACAAAGATATGAACCGCATCACTCTCTGGGCTGTGACAGCCGCTGCTTTATTGCTAACTGCGTGCGCCAGCGCGCCTCCTGCGCCTGTGCGTGCAGATGAGGGTGTCAACATGATCACCCCCATGACCGAGAAGCGCGAAACCTTGGTCGCCACAGGTTATGCAGTGATTAGTATTCAAAATCACCGCAACCCTGCGCAACAACGTTTGCTGGCCATCCGCGCTTCCAAACTCGACGCCTACCGCGCCTTGACCGAACAGGTGTATGGCCAACAACTGGACGCCAGCACCACGGTGGCCGACATGACGGTGATGAGCGACACCTTCCGCGCCCGTGTGGAAGGCGTGATCTATGGCGCCGTGCTGGTCAGCATCACGCCTGTGGGTGACGACACCTACGAAACCACCTTGTCGTTGGACCGCCAAGTGGTCAGCGATTTGCGCGCTTTGTACATTGCTCACCTGAGCAACAAGCGTCGCTGATTGGACGTTTGAAGCGTTATTTCTTATGTGGACGATCGCGCGCCGACACCTTTGCCTGGCCGTTTTGGGCCTGGCAGGTGTCAACTTTTCAGTCGCTGCGGCAGATTTAAACGATGAACAACGTTTGAAAGCCATCCGCAGCGCCATGGTGGAAGCGGCCATGAAGTCCAACACCCGCGTCAGCGCCACCAGCTGGATGGAGAGCAATGGCCAGCTGCGTGAGTTGAACCGCTTCTCATCTGAAATCAAGTTGCGCGACTTGCAAGTGGCGCAGTACGTGCGCGATGCAGCGCAAGAGCCGCATGCGGAATTGGCCCAGGTGCATGTCGAGGCGGTGAACACACAGCGTTGTGAATCCCCCCAAGCCAAAGCGCCGTTGCGTCAAGTCATGACCGTGGGGTTGACGTTGTCGTCGGGCCTGCCACCCGCACAGCGATACCCCGCACAACAAATCGGCTTTGCAGCGCGCGCACAGTTGATGCAATCTGCGGCACGCTCTGAACGTTGGCGTTTGATTTCGACCCAAGCGCAAGCGCGTGCGTATGACCGCTTGAGCTATGGCCAAGGCGAAGAGCACGTGCAGTGGCACGCACAACTCTCGGTGGTGCCGGCACCGTCGAATCCCGTCTCTGATGACGATTTGGTGTTTGCCCTGCAGCTGCAAGTCAGCGGCCCTGGGCCACGTCAAGGCTGGTTCAATGCTCATGAGGTGGTGGTCCCCAGCTTGCCCGCACCTGGCTATGGCACGCCCAAGATGGGGCCTGACACAGCCCAGTCCATTGAGCGCGCCATTGCGGCATTGACGGCACAACTCGAGCAGCAATTGGCCTGCGAGCCGCAAAGTTTTGCGGTCGAACAAACCAACGGGCGCTTGTCCTTGAATGCCGGTGGCAACGCAGGTTTGCGCGTGGGCGACAAACTGATGTTGGCCGATGCGTCTGTCTTGCCCCGCCACACCTTGGAGCCAGAAGCGCTTGACGCTGCTGTGTTGGTCGAAGTTAAATCGGTGACGCCGTATCAAGCCGAGCTCAAGCAAGTGGCTGGCCGCAAACAAAAATTCAAAGGGGCTTGGGTTGCTTGGCCTTACACCTATTAAAGATTGACGGGAGAACCGACCATGAAAACGCCTATCTCTTCACTTCGCGCTTGGTTGTGTTGCGTCTTGTTGGCTGCGCCTGTGGCGGCGTTGACCGCCAGTCCGTCAGCCCGTACGTACCAAGTCGTGTCGGGTGACACCTTGGACAAAGTGATTCGCAAAACCATGCCCGACAGCCCGTTGCGGGCAGATATTTTGCGCAATGCGTTTGTGCAACAAAACCCACAAGCTTTCACCAAAAGCCCCCCACGCGCCCTGATGGTGGGTGTGGTGTTGAATGTGCCCAACCATGACGATTTGTTGCGCAGCTACATGGGTTCTGGCGCTGCAGGTGGCAATGGCTACTCACGTGGAGGCGGTTATTCCACGGCCGACATGAACATGAACGAACGCAAAAACTGGGTACGTTTCCCTTAAAGGGCATGCGATGGCGTTGCTCGGGCCTGAGGGCGTCAACCAAGTCTCGCGCATCACG
>JBPCSU010000263.1:0-12820 GCA_051006815.1 Limnohabitans sp. | reverse complement strand
TCACCGCATGGATGGAATGCTTGACCCTCACGACCGACGCCTTGCCGAAGCTTGGGAAACCCTCAAAGCGCACTACGACAACGGCGATTCAATCACCCCCGAGTCGAACCGCTTGGCGTTTGCCGACCCCGAGTTTTTGCTGCGCCGCGAAACACGCGGCATACGCATTCAACTCGAAATGCTCAAACCCGATTTGGCACAAAAAGAACGCGGCATCGAGCACACCGTGGTGGTGTTTGGCAGTGCACGCTTTCGCAGCGAAGAAGAATCCCACCTGGCCTTGCTAAAGGCCCGCGAAAGCGGCGATGCCACAGCCATTGCCAAAGCTGAGACGCTGGTACGCAACGCCAAGTTCTACGAACAATCGCGCGCCTTGGCACACACCATCACCAAATACAGCGAAGGCCGTACCAATGGCCGCAAACTGTTCATCTGTACCGGCGGTGGCCCGGGCATCATGGAGGCAGCCAACCGGGGGGCGCAAGAGGCTGGCGGCATCAGCGTGGGGCTGAACATTGCCCTGCCCCACGAGCAAACGCCCAACCCCTACATCACGCCCGATCTGAGCTTCAAGTTCCACTACTTTGCCTTGCGCAAAATGCATTTCATGATGCGCGCCAAAGCCTTGGTGGCGTTTCCTGGCGGCTTTGGCACCTTGGACGAGTTGTTTGAAACCCTCACCCTGGTGCAATGCAAAAAGGCCAAGCCCGTACCCATCGTGCTCTATGGCAGCAGCTACTGGAAACGTTTGTTACACCTCGATGTGTTGGTCGAAGAAGGTGTGATTTCTGAAGAAGACTTGGACTTGTTCAAATACGTCGACAGCGTCGACGAGGCATGGAACTTCATCCGTGCTTTTTATGAACTCTGAGCTGATACGCACTGCGTGAGCCCAAGCCCACCACCGCCGACACACACCAAAACACACCGCTGATGCCAATCACGGTGCCCGCAGCACCAAACACCATAGGCATCAGCACGCTCGACGCGTTGATGCCCATCAAGCGCAACCCCAGCGCCTCGCCATGCCGGTGCTCTGGGGTGATTTGATGCAGCGTGCTCATCACCATCGGCTGCACCCCTCCAAGCGACAACCCCAACAACACCGAACAAACGCCCATCAACCACGCCGTTTCGGTGAACGGGTACACCGCCAACATGCACGAGGTGATGAGCATGGCGCCGGTGATGACTTGCCACTCCAACAAACGCGCGGCCACGAACGGCATCATCATGCGAATGAAGGCCGCCGCGATGGCAAAGCCACCCAAGATCGAACCAATTGCCGACGCACTTAAGCCACGCTCATGGCCCAAGATGGGCACGACAAAGGTGTGCACATCCCAGCAAGCGGACAGGAACCAATTCACCAGCAGCAAGCGACGAAACATGGGTTCGTTGAGCAAATCCCAAGCACTGTTTTTTTCGTGACCTTCAGGCTTGACCACCTTGGGCAATTCGCGCGCTTGGCGAATCCACAGCCAAGCCAAGACAGGCAATGCCGCCATCGCGGCAAATGCCCACTGGAACCCCGCGTGGTCGATCAACAAGCCCGCACTGAAGGGCCCAATGAAGTTAGAAAACGCAGGGGCAATGGAGAGCCAGCTGAACGCCTGCTTCATCTGATCCAAACCTTGCGCGGCACGCCCGACATGACGCTGCAACGCAATGATGGCCACGCCTGTGGCACCGCCCGTCATCAAGGCACTGAAACACAACACGGGAAAGATGGGCCACACAGCCGCAGCGCCCGCGCCCGTGGCGCCCATCAGCACGCTCCACAGCACCGGGCGTTTCAAGCCATGCAGATCGGCATAACGGCCCGCAGGCAACGCCAAAAACACCTGGGTCAACGCAAACATAGCCAACAGCACGCCCACGGCGGCTTCGCTTTGGCCGTTGCGCAAGGCCAGCAAGGGCGCGGCCATGCGCATGCCCGCCATGCAGGCGTGCAGACACACCTGGCCCGCAATCAGTTTGACGAGCTCACGCTTCAAATTTTGGCGTCCGAGTCATCCAAGGCGTCGTCGAATTTGGGCAGCAAGGCTTGCGCTTCGCCTTCGGGCAAGGCTTCAACGTTCTTCAATGCACGGCGCATTTGGCGGATGCGGGTGTCGGCACGGTCTAAAGTGTCGGCGGCTTTTTGCACTTGCTCGCGCACTTTTTCCACCCAATCGCCATAACGCTCAAACTCGGTTTTAACCGCGCCCAAGACCTTCCACACCTCAGAAGCTTGCTGCTCCAGCGCCAAGGTGCGAAAGCCCATGTGCAAGCTGTTCAACATGGCCAACAAGGTAGTGGGCCCCGCCAAGGTCACGCGGTAGTCACGCTGCAGGCTGTCCATCAACCCGGGGCGGCGCAACACTTCGGCATACAAGCCCTCGGTGGGCAAAAACAAAATGGCGAAGTCGGTGGTGTGCGGCGGCGCCAAATAGCTCTCGGCAATGCTTTTGGCTTCTGTACGAATACGCACCTCAAGTGCCTTGGCTGCCACTTCGGCAGCCACACCATCAGCACGGTCTTGGGCGTCGAGCAAGCGTTCGTAGTCTTCACGCGGAAACTTGGCGTCAATCGGCAACCACACCGGCTCGCCATCGGCACCGCCGCGACCAGGAAAGCGAATGGCAAAGTCCACACGTTGGTTGCTGCGTGGTTTGGTTTCCACCTGTTTGGCGTATTGCTCCAGCGTCAGCACCTGTTCGAGCAGGGCTTCGAGTTGTACCTCGCCAAACATGCCACGCGTTTTGACGTTGGTCAGCACGCGTTGCAAGCTGCCCACGCCATCGGCCAGTTTTTGCATTTGGCCCAAACCGTTGTGCACTTGCTCTAAGCGCTCAGCCACTTGTTTGAAGCTTTCTGACAAACGTTTTTCCAGCGTGGTTTGCAGCTTTTCGTCGACCGTGCGACGCATTTCGTCCAACTTGTCGGCATTGCTTTTTTGCAGCTGCTGCAATTGTTGGTTGAGCGTGTCGCTGATCGAGGTTTGCATCAGCGTGAGTTGCTGCACTTGGCTCTGCTGAAACAGCGCCAAGTTTTGCGTCAGCTCTTGGCGGCCACCCCGCGACGATTCGGTGATCTCGGTACGCAACTCGCGTTCCACACGTTCAAGCTTCTCGTGCATACCCTGCAAACTTTGCTGCAAGGCCAAAGCCGTCGCTTCGTCATGCCCGCTGGGGCGACGCAACAACAGCCCCAAGAGCAGCGCATTGACAGCGCCAAGGCCTACCGCGATCCAGAGTTCGCTCATGCACTCACCGTGTTCAAAGGCGTGAGTGACTTGCCTTGGGTGAAGAAACTGATGAGGTTGTCCGCTGCCAAATTGGCCATGGCTTTGCGCGTGGGAATCGACGCGCTGGCAATGTGTGGCGTCAACACCACGTTGGGCACCGTCAACAAATCGGGATGCACCTTGGGCTCGCCTTCAAACACATCCAAGCCCGCAGCTGCAATGCGGTGTTCGCGCAATGCCACCGCCAAGGCGGCGTCGTCCACGATGCCACCGCGTGCAATGTTGATCAGTGTGGCCGTGGGCTTCATCTGCGCCAACTCTGCGGCGCCAATGGTGTGGTGCGAGGCGGGGCTGTAGGGCAACACCAGCATCACGTGGTCGGCTGTTTGCAGCAACTCTTCTTTGCTCACGTAGCTGGCTTTGCATTCGGCTTCTGCCTCAGGTGCCAAGCGTGAACGGTTGTGATAAATCACTTTCATCCCAAAGCCATGTGCAGCACGGCGTGCAATGCCTTGGCCAATGCGGCCCATGCCCAAAATGCCGATGGTGCTGCCGTGCACTTCTGTGCCGGCGAACATGTCGTAGCGCCATTGCGTCCATTCGCCACGACGCAAGTAATGCTCACTCTCGGTCATGCGTCTGGCGGTCGCCATCAACAAGGCAAAGCCAAAGTCAGCGGTGGTTTCGGTCAACACATCGGGTGTGTTGCTGGCTTGCACGCCTTGCGCGGTCATGGCGGGCACATCAAAGTTGTTGTAACCCACCGCCATATTGGCTACCGCCTTGAGGTTTGGGCAGGCTTTGAGCACTTCGGCATCTACAGGATCTGAACCAATGGTCAGTGCGCCATCGTGTTGCGACAAAGCTTGCATCCATGACGCTTTGGTCCACGGTGCATCAGCCTGGTTGTCGGTCACCTCAAAGTGTTCGCGCAAGCGCACCAAGGTTTCTTCGAAGATGGGCCGAGGCACAATGATTTTGGGTTTCATGAAAGCACTTTCAGTGTGTGAGTGAGAATTCAACGATATAGACAACGGCGCCGGCGAAATAACCAATCAATGCCAGCCCGGAAATCTTTTTAACGTACCAAATGAAATCAATACGTTCCAATCCCATGGCCGCTACGCCGGCGGCCGAACCAATGATCAAAATAGAACCGCCCGTTCCGGCGCAGTAAGCCAAGAATTCCCATAAAAAACTATCGGGTGGGTATTGTGCAAGGCTATACATTCCCATAGAAGCGGCGACCAATGGCACGTTGTCCACAATGGCGCTCACCACGCCAATGATCATCACGATCACATCCTGACGACCTACGGCAAGGTCTAACCAAGTAGCTAAGTCTTTCAAAATGTGGGTGTGCTCCAACGTTGCCACCGACAACAAAATGCCCACGAAGAAAACGATGGATGGCATGTCAATGCGCGTCAGTGCATGGGTCAAGGTCAGATGCTCTTTGTGCTCATCGTCCTTCTTGCGGTGCACCAAATCTCCCACCAGCCACAACAAACCCAAACCAAACAGAACGCCCATGAAGGGAGGAAGATGGGTCCAAGTTTTAAACGCTGGCACGGCCACCAAAATACCCAGCCCCAGAAAGAACATGAGGTTTCTTTCAAAAGGCGTGGTCAATTGCAGGTGTGCTGCCTCGCCGGCAAGGGCTGAAGGGGGAATGACGACCTGCCCTTTCAAAAGATAACTCGTCACCAGCAACGGCACCAACAAGTTCACCAACGATGGCAAGAACAAACCTTTGATGATTTCAACCGCTGTGATTTGTCCACCAATCCACAGCATGGTGGTGGTGACGTCACCGATGGGAGACCAAGCCCCACCAGCATTGGCAGCAATGATGATGATGCCGGCAAAAAACAAACGATCATCACGGCGTTCCAAGAGCTTCTTCATCAATGACACCATCACGATGGTGGTGGTCAAGTTGTCCAGAATGGCACTCAAAAAGAACGTCACAAAACCGACTAACCACATCAGACTCGACAACTGGGTGGTTTTAATGCGCGAGGTAATGACATCAAATCCGTTGTGCGCGTCCACCACTTCCACGATGGCCATGGCCCCCATCAAGAAAAACACAATTTGAGCCGTGCTGATCAGGGACTCACTCAAATGCTCCCCCACCAAATGCGCGTCGCCAGTGTTGAGCGCATAGATGCTCCATAACAAACCGGCACCCACCAAAGCAGAAGCAGACTTGTTGATTTTGATGGGATGCTCAAAAGCAATTGCCGCATAAGCCACAACAAACACGATCACCAAAGCAGTCAACATTGAGGGCTCCAATTAGTTGGGTTGTGCAATCTCAAACACCTGGCGCAAATACGCCAAATATTTTTCATCCTCACACATGTTTTTGGACGGCGTGTCAGAGAGCTTCGACACCGGCTGGCCATTGCACTGCTTCATCTTCATGACGATTTGCAAAGGCTCGTAGCCCAAGTCGTTGGTCAAGTTGGTGCCAATGCCAAAGGCCAATTGGCAACGGCCACGGAACTGTTGGTACAGCGCAATGGTTTTCTCGACCGTCAAGCCATCCGAAAAAATCAGCGTCTTGGTCATCGGGTCCACACGGTTCTTGCGGTAGTGCTCAATCATGCGTTCACCCCAAGTGAACGGATCCCCACTGTCGTGACGGGCGCCATCAAACAGCTTGCAGAAATACATGTCGAAGTCGCGCAAGAACGGTTCAATGCCATACACATCGCTGAGCGCAATGCCCAAGTCACCGCGGTATTCACGTGCCCAGGTTTCGAACCCAAACACTTGGCTATCGCGCAGACGAGGACCCAAGGCTTGGCAGGCTTGCAAATACTCATGGGCCATGGTGCCCAAGGGCGTGAGCCCCAGCTTCATGGCAAACAAGGCGTTGCTGGTACCCGCAAATTGGCCCGAGGGGCCGGTACCCAAGCGAGAAATCAACACACGCAACAACTCTTCGTGCCAAGATTTCGAGAAGCGGCGACGGGTGCCGTAATCGGCAATTTTCAAATCACTCAAACGCTCCGCGTGCAAGGCTTCAATCTTTTGATCCAAGCGTTTGCGCCCCTCCAAAAAGTCAGGCACTTTTTGGGTGTTGCGAAAGTACACCTCATTGACGATGGCCAACACAGGAATCTCAAACAAGATGGTGTGTAACCAAGGTCCGTGAATGCTGATGTCAATTTCGCCATTCGGCTTGGCCGTGATGTCGATGTATTTTTCATTCAAACGGAACAAGCCCAAGAAGTCGACAAAGTCGCTCTTGATGAAGCGCAAGCTGCGCAACCAAGTCAGCTCTGCGTCTTGAAACTGCAAGCTGCAGAGTGAACGAATTTCGTCACGAATCTCTTGCACATAGGGCGCGAGTTGCACACCAGGGTTGCGGCATTTGAATTTGTACGAGACCTGCGCACTCGGAAACTGATGCAGTACGGCCTGCATCATGGTGAACTTGTACAGGTCGGTGTCGAGCAGGCTGGTGATGATCATCGGGCACTAACTTCAAACTCAGTCGACCCAGTGGGTGAACTCATTCACAGGTACGCGTGGCGTGACCAAGGTGTTGACTTTGTCGCTCTCATCGGCGTAGCCCAGCGACATGCCACACACCATCATCTCGCCCTCGCCGGCACCGATCTGCGGCAGGATGATGCTGTGAAAGCCATTCCATGCGGCGTGGGGGCAGGTGTGCAAGCCACGCGCACGGGCGGCGAGCATGATGTTTTGCACAAACATGCCATAGTCAAACAAGGAGCCTCGGCCCATCACAGGGTCGATGGTGAACATCAGGCCAACCGGCGCATCAAAGAACTTGAAGTTGCGTTGCTGCTGCTCGTGCATGCGGTCTTTGTCCGCCTTGCCAATGCCCAGTAAGCCATACAAGCTCCAGCCGTTTTCACGGCGGCGGTCAATGTAGGGGCTGACCCATTGCGCGGGGTAGTAGTCGTATTGTTCGGTGTACTGTTTGGCCAACTCGGGGTTGGCACGCATGGCGTCGTGAGCGGCGCACACTTTGTCGACCAAGCTGTCACGCGATGCACCCTGCAACACATACACCTTCCAAGGTTGGGTGTTGGTGCCTGAAGGAGCGCGGCTGGCAACTTGCAAAATTTCGGTGATCACTTCGCGCGACACCGCTTGCTGCGTGAACGCACGCGCAGACATGCGCGAGGTGATGGCGTGGTCCACGGCGGCCACGTTGGAAGCTGGGGTCATGTCAGGGTCTCCAATACGGTTTTCAATTTCAAAGGCAAGGCCTTCACAGGCCGACGGTTTTCTTTGTCCACATACACGTGAACGAAATGGCCACGCGCCGCACACAGGTCTTCGCCTTGTGCAAACAAGCCAATCTCGTAACGCACGCTGGAACCGCCCAACTTGGCCACGCGGATGCCTGCTTCAATCACTTGCGGAAAAGCCAAGGGGGCAAAGTAGTTGCATTGGGTTTCAATCACCAAGCCAATCGTCTCGCCATGGTGAATGTCCAGCGCGCCTTGTTCGATCAAGTGGGCGTTGACCGCCGTGTCAAACCAGCTGTAGTACACAACATTGTTGACATGGCCGTAGACATCGTTGTCCATCCAACGCGTGTCGATGCGACGAAACACCTTGAAGGCGCTGCGCGACTCGGGCTGGGGACGGGAAGTAGAACTCGAACTCATTGAGACAGATTTTGCCAGCGTCGCCAGTACGCATAGGCGACACGGTAGGTATTGACTTGCACCTGCACGGTGTCTGCCATTTCCTTGCCGTAGCCCCCCGCCATCGAGAAGGCCAAGGGGATGCGTTTGGACCATGCCCAATCAAACACCCGGCGGTCACGCGCCTCTAAGCCATCAAAGCTCAAACTCAGACGGCCCAAACGGTCGCCCTCGTGTGGGTCGGCCCCGGCCAAGTAGATCACCAAGCCCGGTTGGAAGCGGGCGTCAAGCTCACCCAAGGCGTGCTCCAGCGCTTCGAGGTAGGCGGTGTCGTCACACCCATCAGGCAGTTCGATGTCCAAGTCGCTGGTTTCTTTGTCAAACGGAAAGTTACGCGCGCCATGCAAGGACAAGGTGAACACGTGGTCGTCTTGCTCAAAAATGCGCGCCGTACCGTTGCCCTGGTGCACATCTAAATCCACGATGGCCACTTGCAAGGGCTGTTTGTGACTGCGTCCCCATTCGGCCTGCATCAAGCGGGCGGCCACCGCCGCGTCGTTGAACACGCAAAAGCCACTGCCCTTGTCGGCATAGGCGTGGTGCGTGCCTCCCGCCAAATTGGCCGCGACGCCCTCGCCGCCAAACAACGCGGCACGGGCGGCCATCACGGTGGCACCGGCAGAACGACGCGAGCGCTCCACCATGGCGGGCGTCCACGGAAAACCAATTTCTTTTTGCGCGGCCTCACTCAGTTGCCCTTGCACCACCGCTTGGATGTACGCAGGGCTGTGCACCAGGGCCAACTCGCCATCGCTGGCGGGCTCGGCAGCATCCAGGTGCAACTCAGGCAGTTCGGCGGCCAAACGCTCACGCAACAACCGGTACTTGGCCATCGGGAAACGGTGCCCCTGCGGCAAGGGCAGGACAAACTGGTCTGAATAAAAGGCGCGCATCAAGGTGAAAGCCGCATGAACAAAGGCGCCATTGTCCTCAAGAATGAAAAACCTTGGGTTTTAGACCGCCACCTCTAAACAGCCCCTTCCAGCCCTCAACCCTCTTGCAAAGATCCGGGATAACCCTAAACTTCATCCCAATGCTGCAACGCAACATTTTTTAAACATCATTCAACTTTTGGAGTCCCACATGATCAACGTCGAACAAATCACCGCCAGCAACAAAGCCAATTTGGACAACTTG
Organism: Limnohabitans sp.; assembly: GCA_051006815.1. GTDB lineage: Bacteria > Pseudomonadota > Gammaproteobacteria > Burkholderiales > Burkholderiaceae_C > Limnohabitans. The sequence continues at coordinate 3,757 of JBPCSU010000263.1, read as the reverse complement.
TTTGGTTTGTCAAACAAAGCCTTCGCAGGCGTCGAAAAAATCGTCGAATTGAACCTGACTGCCGGCCGCGCTGCTTTGGCTGAGTCTGCTGCTCACGCCAAGGCTGTGTTGGGCGCCAAAGACGCTCAAGAATTGGTTGCTTTGCAAACCAGCTTCATCCAACCTTTGGCTGAAAAATCTGCTGCTTACAGCCGTCACATCTATGACATCGCTTCTAGCACTGGCGCTGACTTGACCAAAGGCTTCGAAGGCAAAGCGGCTGAAGGCCAACAAGCTGTTCAGGCTTACATCGAATCTGCTTTGAATAACGCACCTGCTGGCTCTGAGCAAGCTGTGGCTTTCTTCAAGCAAGCCGTGACTGCCAGCAACAACGCTGTGGAATCTGTGCAAAAAGCTGTCAAGCAAGCAACTGACTTGGCCGAATCACAAATCCAAACAGCGACTGAAACCGCTGTGAAAGCTTCTAAAAGCGTTGCTAAGAAGCGTTAATTTGTAACGATTGTCTCCTCGGATTCTTCGCTACCCTCTGCGGGTACAGGAATCCCTTCAGGGCCCGCCGCAAGGTGGGCCCCTTTTTTTCGCCTGCTGTTGATTGAGCAGCCTATTGAGCGGCCAGTGCCGCTTTCAACTTGGGCAAGGCTTGCAGCATGGCCGCACGACCAGCTTCAATGGATCGACGACGCGCTTTGAAGTCCGCACTGCCCACGTCGTTCAACGCGGGGCGCACCACCAAGTCGGCCTCGCGCAACTCAAAGTGGTTGATGCTCTTGCCCATGATGGTGAAGGTCTGCATCAAGATGTCAAACATGTCGCCTGTCTTGCCCGATTCGGGCGGGCTCGAAATGTCAATCGCCAACACATACTCCGCCCCCATCTGGCGCGCATATCGCACGGGCACCGGCGACACCAAGCCGCCATCCACAAACTCACGGTTGCCAATGCGCACCGGCTCAAACACCGAAGGCACCGAGCTAGAGGCACGCACCGCGGTGCCCACATCGCCGCGTTGGAACAAGATGCCCTCCCCGGTTCTCAAATCGGTGGCCACAATGCCCAGGGGCATCTTGAATTCTTCAATACGGCGTCCACCAGTTTGCTTGTTGACGTAGCGGGCCAACGCATCGCCGCGCATCATGCCGCGGCCGAGCAAGGGAACAGTCCAGTCGGTGATGGTGGCTTCCTCCATCGTCTCGGCGGCTTTTTGCAACTGCGCGCCATCTTTGCCACTGGCATAAAACGCCGCCACCACACTGCCGGCCGAGGTGCCCACCACCAAGTCAGGCTTGAGGCCTGCCTCTTCCAACACCTGAATCACCCCCACATGGGCAAAGCCGCGTGCCGCGCCACCGCCCAAGGCCAAGCCAAACTTGGGCACACGCTTGGCCACAGGCGCTTCGGACTTTTCGGCATCCACCGGCGCCAACGGGCCACGTGCCCCACACCCGGCCAACAACACCAGGCACAACGCCAGGCTCCAGCAACGCCAAGAGGTGAAAGAGACAAGTGAAAACCGGGTCATGTGCAAGAGGGGATGAATTGAAAACCTAGGGATTGTCCTAGATCCCTCTGAACGCCCGATTCCGCCGTCATAATTGACGTTTACGTAAACGTAAACCAATTCATCGATCGAACTAGGAGATCCTCATGGACATCAAAGGCAAAGTTTTCATCGTCACCGGTGGCGCATCAGGCTTGGGCGAAGGCACGGCACGCGCTTTGGCTGCCAAGGGCGGCACTGTGGTCATCGCCGACATGCAAGCCGACAAAGGTGAAGCCGTGGCCAAAGACATTGGCGGCGCATTTGTGAAGTGCGATGTCAGCAACGAGGCCGATGGCCAAGCCGTGGTCGCCAAGGCCGTCTCACTGGGTAAATTGATGGGCTTGGTCAATTGCGCCGGCATCGCCCCCGCCGAAAAAACAGTGGGCAAAAACGGCCCGCACGCGCTGGGGAACTTCACCAAAACCATCACCGTCAACTTGGTGGGCAGCTTCAACATGATTCGCTTGGCCGCCGATGCCATGTGCAAGAACGAACCAGAAGCCACGGGCGAACGCGGCGTCATGATTTCCACCGCCTCCGTCGCGGCCTACGACGGTCAAATTGGCCAAGCGGCTTACAGCGCGTCCAAAGGTGGCGTGGTCGGCATGACCCTGCCCATCGCCCGCGACTTGGCTCGCAACGGCATTCGCAACATGACCATTGCCCCCGGCATCATGGGCACACCTATGTTGTTCAGCATGCCGCAAGAGGTGCAAGATGCCTTGGCCGCCGGCGTGCCCTTCCCCTCGCGTTTGGGCACCCCACAGGACTACGCCAAGTTGGCCCTGCACATTTTTGAAAACGATTTGCTCAATGGCGAAGTAATTCGCTTGGACGGCGCGATCCGTTTGGCACCGAAATAAAGCCTCGGTCGGTTGGGAAAGGCCGGGGCGCCTGCCTAGAATCTACGCTCCCACGCTTTTCTCATCCATGGCCATCCCCCAGCACTTCATTCAAGAACTCCTCGCCCGCGTTGACGTGGTCGAGGTGGTGGGTCGCTATGTGCAGCTGAAAAAAGGCGGCGCCAACTTCATGGGGCTGTGCCCGTTCCACGGCGAAAAGTCGCCCTCGTTTTCGGTCAGCCCCGCCAAGCAGTTTTTCCATTGCTTTGGTTGCGGCAAGAACGGCAATGCCATTGGCTTCTTGATGGAACATGCCGGCATGACGTTTGTGGAGGCCGTCAAAGACCTGGCCCAAAACGTCGGCATGCAAGTGCCAGAAGAAGACATCTCCCCGCAAGACCGCGCACGCGCTGCCGAGCAACGCCAAAAGCAAGCCACCCTCACCGACGTGTTGGAAAAAGCGGGCGAGGCCTACCGCAAACATTTGCGCAACTCGCCCAAGGCGATTGACTACTTCAAAAGCCGTGGCTTGAGCGGCGAAATCGCCAAGCAATTTGGCCTTGGCTACGCGCCCGAAGGTTGGCGCAGCTTGGCCAGTGTGTTTCCCGACTACCAAGACCCCCTGCTCACCGAGAGTGGCTTGGTCATCGTCAACCAAGACGACGGCGAAGAAGAAAAACGCTACGACCGCTTCCGCGACCGTGTCATGTTCCCCATCCGCAACGTCAAAGGCGAGTGCATTGGCTTTGGTGGCCGCGTGCTGGGCGAAGGCACACCCAAATATTTGAACTCGCCCGAGACCCCGGTGTTCAGCAAAGGCCGCGAGCTGTATGGCTTGTTTGAAGCGCGCAACGCACTGCGTGACGCCGGCTACGTGTTGGTGACCGAGGGCTACATGGACGTGGTGGCCTTGGCTCAACTGGGCTTTCCCAACGCCGTGGCCACCCTGGGCACCGCGTGCACGACCGACCATGTGCAAAAACTGTTTCGCTTCACTGACAGCGTGGTCTTCAGCTTTGACGGTGACAGTGCAGGCCGACGCGCCGCGCGCAAGGCCCTTGACGGCGCCTTGACCTACGCAACCGATGTGCGCAGCGTGAAGTTTTTGTTCTTGCCCGCCGAACACGACCCCGACAGCTACATCCGCGAGTTCGGCAAAGAGGCATTTGCCCACTGCATCACCGAAGCCATGCCGTTGAGCCGCTTTTTGATTGAAGTGGCACGCGAAGGCTGCGACCTGCACACCGCCGAAGGCCGTGCCCACATGGCCAGCAATGCCAAGCCCCTGTGGATGGCGCTGCCCGATGGCGCACTCAAACGCCAGCTGCTCAGCGAGATTGCCGAACTGGCCGACCTCGGCAACCACGAGTTGCAA
>JBPCSU010000262.1:0-13784 GCA_051006815.1 Limnohabitans sp. | reverse complement strand
CGGCTATACACATGGCCTGCGCGTTCGAGGTTAAACAGAGACGCTGCATGGTCGCTGGACTCAAACACAAATGAGGTGGTGAGGTGAATGGGCACCGCGCGTGCACCTGTGGATGGGTCAGGTGCGGCTCCTGCGTGCAGGGCGAGTGTGTCGAAACTGGGGTCGTGATAGCCAGGCATGGTTTCCTCGGGTGTTTTGTCAGAATTCCGTGAGTCATTGTGGGCTATATTTAAATCCCCAACGGAGGAGAAACACCATGAAAGTCAGCGACATCCTGCGCGTCAAAGGCCAAAGCGGCGGCACCTTGTTCACCATCGATCCGATGGATCCTTTGTCGACTGCGGTGAAAATCATGGCCGAGAAAGACATGGGTTCCCTGCTGGTCATGGAGCACGGCGACTTGGTGGGCATGTTGACTTTCCGCGAGGTGATTCAAGCCCTGAGCCGCAATGGCGGTACCTTGGGCGACTTCACCGTGCGCAGCGCCATGGACGACCATCCGCTGACCTGCTCCCCCGAAACCGACATTGACGATGTGCGTCGCATGATGCTCGACAGCCATGCCCGCTACATGCCCGTCATTGGCAACCGTCAACTGCAAGGCGTGATCAGTTTTTACGATGTGGCCAAGTCGGTGGTGGACAGCCAAAACTTCGAAAACAAAATGCTCAAGGCCTACATCAAAGACTGGCCCAGCGGCACGCCCGATCCGGACGAGAAGTGATCGGCCTTGCCGCTTGGGGATGGGATAATCTCACCCCATGAGCGGCAATACTTTCGGAACCCTTTTCACCGTCACCAACTTTGGTGAATCCCACGGCCCAGCCATTGGCTGCGTGATTGACGGCTGCCCACCGGGCATGTCGCTCTGCGAAGCCGACATCCAGCACGACTTGGACCGCCGCCGTCCCGGCACCAGCCGCCATGTGACCCAACGCAACGAGCCCGATCAAGTGCAAATCTTGTCGGGAGTTTATGAAGGCAAAACCACCGGCACGCCGATTGCGCTGTTGATTCAAAACACCGACCAGCGCAGCAAGGACTACGGCAATATTTTGCAAACCTTTCGCCCTGGCCATGCGGACTACACCTACTTTCAAAAGTTCGGCATTCGCGATCCACGCGGTGGTGGACGTTCTTCCGCCCGTTTGACAGCGCCCACAGTGGCTGCGGGCGCCGTGGCCAAGAAGTGGTTGAAAGAAAAATACGGCACCACCTTTTTCGGCTGCATGACCCAAATTGGCGAATTGCCCATTCCTTTTGAGAGTTGGGAACACGTAGGCCACAACCCGTTTTACGCGCCCTGCGCCGATGTGCAAGCGTTTGAAGACTACATGGACAGCCTGCGCAAAGCGGGTGACTCGTGCGGCGCGCGCATCCGCGTCGTGGCCACGGGCATGCCTGTGGGTTTGGGTCAACCGATTTACGACCGCATCGATGCCGACATTGCGTACGCGATGATGGGACTCAACGCCGTCAAAGGTGTGGAGATTGGTGCAGGCTTCGCCAGCGTGGCGCAGCGTGGCACCACACACGGTGACTCACTGAGCCCCGAGGGTTTTCGCACCAACAATGCTGGCGGCGTGTTGGGTGGCATCAGCACCGGGCAAGACCTTGAGGTGAGCATTGCCATCAAACCCACCAGCTCGATCTTGAGTCCCCGCGAGTCAATTGACCAAAACAGCCAATCCACCGAGGTGGTGACCAAGGGCCGTCACGACCCCTGCGTGGGCATTCGTGCCACGCCAATTGCCGAGGCTTTGTTGGCGTTGGTGGTGATGGACCATGCCTTGCGTCATCGCGCCCAATGTGGCGATGTGCAGGTCGCTATGCCTGCCATTCCAGGCCACATTGGCGCTTGATCACATTCAGCCCACAGGTCTGACTTGACTGCTCCCTTCCAAGAGGCGCGTTCACGTGACGCGCTTTCTCGTTTTCAGCTGTTCCCGTTTGCGGCGTTGTCCGCCAGCTACTTTGCGCACATTGGGTTTTTCAACCCGTATCTGCCGTTGTGGCTCAAGGACTTGGGTTTTTCCATCACCCTCATTGGCTTGCTCACCGCGGTGCAAGCCGCCACGCGCGTGATTGCACCCTATGGCTGGGGATGGCTGAGCGATCACACCGGTGAACGGGTGAAGCTGCTGCGCTTTTGCGCTGGTGCGGCACTGGTGTGTTCTGCTGGGTTGTTGGTGCCCGGTGGTGTGGGCTGGATTGCAGTGGTGTTGCTGCTGATGTTCATCCACACCAGTGCCATGATGCCCATGAGCGAAGCGGCGTTGGCACATTTGGTCAGCACCGACCAAGGCTTTGATTCACGGCGTTACGGGCGCGTGCGTTTGTGGGGTTCGCTGGGGTTTTTGGTGACGGTGTTTGTGGCAGGTGCGTGGTTCGAGGGGCACGGCATGCACAGCTTTCCTGCGTGGTCCATCGGTTCATTGGTGTTGCTGAACCTGAGTGTGTGGTGGCTGCCCAATCGCAAAGAGGCGGCACACCACGAGGAGGCGCGGCCGCCTGTGATGGTCGTGTTGCGCCAACGTCAGGTGCAATGGTTTTTTGCCACGGTGTTTTTTCATGTCCTGTCGCACATTGGCATTTACGTTTTTTTCTCCTTGTATTTGGATGAGCTGGGTTACAGCAAAACCATGATTGGTGTGCTGTGGGCGGTGTCGGTGGGGGCAGAAATTGTGTGGTTCTTCACGCAGAGTCGCTGGTTGCCCAAGTTCAGCTTGTCTCAGTGGATGTTCATTTGCTCGGCGGCCATGGTGCTGCGCATGGGGCTGACCACCTGGGTTGCCAAGTGGTTGTGGGCGTTGCTGTTTGCGCAGGTCTTGCATGCGCTCACATTTGCCACGCAGCACACGGCGTGCATTGCGTTGTTGTCACACCATTTTCCGGGGCGTTTGCGCGGGCGAGGGCAGGCCTTGTATGCCTCGATTGGCTATGGTGTCCCTGGGGTTTTGGGGGCGCTGGCTGGTGGTGCGTTGAGCGATGCCTATGGGCTGAGTTCGGTGTATGCCGTGTCCATCGTCACGGCGTTGCTGGCCTGCGGGTGTGCCCGTCAATGCATGCGCAAAAACACCCATTTGGAGTGATGCGAAATCCAATGGTGCATCGGCACTTCGGCTTTTTCATGCAGAAATAAACCCATCCCTACACTGCACAGCCAGGCAAACGTGGTGAGTGCAAAGGCCAACGTGGGGTCATAGAAATGGCTGCGATTCCACATGTCGCTGAACAACACGATCACCCCAAAGTGCGTCAAAAAAAGCACATACGCGCTGTTGGCCAAGCGGTGCACCACACGTTTCATAGGCGTCCAGTGGACCAGTCCTTTGGGCTTGATGGCGAGCCAGATGGCCGTGACCAAAGCCAGCGTCAAACGGGTTCGAAACTCCAACCACAAGGCTCCCACGGCGAGGAGTGCGGTGACGCCAAACACCATGGCATCAAACCGCGAACGCTTGGCCCAAGCAGCTAACACCCCCAGCCCATAGGCGCCAAAGAAATAAGGCGCATAGATTTCCAAGTCATCGATGCGGTTGATCAACCACATGGACATCACGCACAAGGTGGCAACCGCGATCGACACATGCCGGCGAGCCTCGGTGTGCAAGGTGTGGCACAAGGCCATCAAGAGGGCGTAGAGCTGAAAATCGATGGCCACATACCAAGCGCCGCTGGAGAGGGCCTCGTAGCCCAACAGGTCATGTGCCAACAAGGCATGCGCAATCACTTGTGAAACAGAGGGCGCACTCGGCAGCCAATCGGCATGAATCGTGTTCCGTGACATGGCCACTGCCACACTGATCAACGCCAAGGCCAACATGTAAAACGGCACCAAACGCAAATACCGCTTGGCAATGTTGGCCCAGGGATGGTGAATGGGTTTGGTCATGACCGATTGGGCCGCCAAGTAACCGCCCACCACCAAGAACACCTGCACCGCTAACCGTGCATAGCGGTAGAGCCATTCAATCAGGTGGGGCCACATCAAGTTCATCGTGTCGGACATCGGGCCGTAGGCCGAGAAGTGGTGCCACACAATGAGTTGTGCCGCCACCACCTTCAACACATCAACCGTGAATGAGCGCTCTAACAACGACGTTTCTCCAGTCGCGCTTTAGTCGTTCGGTTTAAACACGAGCAACAGCGGCGAGTGCACACGGCCATCGGTGTCGCGCGGCAGTACCTCTGTCTTTTCGATGGCTTTCAGGACGGCGTTGTCCCATGCCGCGTTGCCGCTGGACTTGAGTAGTTTTTTGCTGACGATGGTGCCGTCCGGTGCGCAACGCACTTCCACTTCGGCGGCGGGGTTGCCAGACACAGAACTGGGGTCAAACGTGATGTTGGGTTTGATGCGCGCACGGATACGACCGCCATAGCTGTCAGACGGTCCTGAGGATTTGAGTGCCGTGCCGGTGGCGTTTTCGCTGCCCGTAGCACCGGCCAGACCGGCGATGCGCTTCATGTTTTCTTTGCGAAGCGCTTCGAGTTTCTTGGCGTCTTCAGCAGCGGCTTTGCTGTCTTTTTGCTCTTGCTGTTTCTTTGCGTCTTTGTCTTTGCGTTCTTTCTCGGCGCGCTCTTTTTCTTTACGTTCTTTTTCCTTGCGCTCTTCTTCTTTCTTTGCCTCTAGCTTGCGCTTGTCTTCTTCAAGCTTGGCCTTGGCTTTTTTCTCTGCCTCTTTTTTGACTTCTTCTTTGCGGCGTTCTTCGGCCTTCAAGGCTTCTTGCAGTTTCTTTTCTTCTTCTATTTTTTTCTTCTTCGCCAACGCAATGTCGGCATCGCGGTTGGGGGCTGGCGGCTCAGGGGCTTTCACCACGGGTTTGGGTGTGGGGGCCGGTTTGGGCGCAGGGGGCGGCGGAGGGGGCTCAGCCTCGACCAGTTTGGGGGCCGCAGCCATGGGCACAGCCGACCACAACTCGGCCTCGACCGACAAGCTGTTGTCTTGCTTCCATTGAATTCCCGCGGTCAGCGCCATGATGAGCAAGGCGTGCACCACCAAGGCCGCGCCCAATGAACGCGCCGTTCCCTCGGGAGGGGGCGGAGCAAATTCAAGATGCTTGGCTTGTGCGCTCATGGGGCTGTGAATTACTCAGACAGTTGGACCGACAGGCCCACGCGTTGAACCCCCGCACGTTGCAGCGTGTCCATGGCTTTGACCACGGTTTCGTACTTGATGGTTCTGTCCGCCGTGATCACCACGGGGCCTTGTGACGTTTCACCTTGCAACTCTTGCACATCACGGGCCAACCCCTTCAGGGTGCTGCTCACGGACTTGTTGACGGTGCCCGTGCTTTTGACGGTGATGCGTTCTTCTTTGCTGATTTCGACATGAATCACTTGGTCGGGCACGGTGGCTGCTTTGCCGATGCTGGGCAAATCAATCACGCTGGGAGAGATGAGGGGTGCCGTCACCATGAAGATGATCAGCAACACCAGCATCACGTCAATGAACGGCACCATGTTGATGTCGTTCATGGCGCGGCGGCCGCGACCGGCGCGAGGGGCGATAGAAGCCATGCAGCGTCTCCGGTTTAGTGCGCCATCGTGCTGGCGCTGACGTTGCGCTGCAAGATGTTGCTGAACTCTTCAATGAAGGTTTCTAACTTGATGGACACACGGTCAATGTCGCGTGAAAAACGGTTGTAGGCCAACACAGCCGGAATCGCGGCGAACAAACCGATGGCCGTGGCCACCAGGGCTTCGGCAATACCGGGCGCCACTTTGGCGAGCGTCACTTGTTGCATGCCTGCCAAGCCTGTGAAGGCATGCATGATGCCCCACACCGTGCCAAACAAACCCACATAAGGTGACACCGAACCGACCGAGGCCAACAGCGACAAGTTGGATTCAATCGCATCCATCTCGCGTTGGTAGCTGGCGCGCATGGCGCGACGGGCGCCGTCCATCAGTGCGCTGCTGTCGTTGATGCGGCGTTCGCGCAGTTTTTGGTACTCGCGCATGCCGCTGGCAAAGATGCGTTCCATCGGACCCGAGTGTTTGGCATTTTGTGCGGCTGAGGCAAACAACTCGTTCAGACTGGTGCCGGACCAAAAGTCACGTTCGAACTCGTCGTTGAGTTCGTTCACGCGTTTGATGGCGCCAATTTTGCGGAAGATAGCGGCCCAACTGGTGATGGAAACACCCATCAGCATCAGCACCACAACTTGCACGACCCAACTGGCGTTGAGCAGCAAATGAACGATGGAAAAATCTTGTGTCATGTCAGTCGTTCCAATACAGAAGAGGGAATTCTCGCAGGCTTCATGGCCGCCGCATCGACCCAGCCGATACGGATCGTGCCTTCGCACAGCAGGGTGTCACCGAGCCAGGCTTGTTGTGCAATCACCAAGCTGGCACGACCGCCTTCAGCCAATGTGGCGGTCACGCGCAACTGGTCGTCGAGCTTGGCCGGGCGGTGGTATTTCACAGCGGTTTCGCTGACCACAAACATGCCACCGGTTTCTTCGCGCAACGCGTGTTGGCCAATGCCGAGGGCGCGTAACCATTCGGTGCGCGCGCGCTCAAAGAACTTGAGGTAGTTGGCGTAGAACACGATGCCGCCGGCATCGGTGTCTTCCCAATAAACCCGAATCGGGTGCTCGAACACGGTGCTCATGAATTAGCCCACTATTTTTTGTAAACGCCCAATCGCTGTTTGCAATTCAGGCAACGAGCGGGCGGTCGAAAAGCGCACAAACTGTGCGGTGTCTGCATGGCCAAAGTCACGACCCGGCGTGATGGCCAAGTTGGCCTGTTTCATCACTTCGAAGGCGAAGTCCCAACTGCCTTTGACCCCCAGTTTGTGCGCGACAGCGGTGCAATCAGCCCACGCGTAAAACGCGCCATCTGGCATCACGGGCACGTTCAAACTGAGGGCTTGCAGTGCCGGCACAAAGTAGTCGCGGCGGGCTTTGAACTCGGCGCGGCGACGCTCGTACTCGGCGATGCTCTCAGCTTCAAAACATGCCAATGCGGCATGTTGTGCCACGGTGCTGGCGCAGATGAACAGGTTTTGTGCCAAACGCTCAATCACGGGGACGAGGGCATCGGGCACGACCAGCCAGCCGAGTCGCCAGCCCGTCATGTTGAAGTACTTGCTGAAACTGTTGATGCTGATGATGTTGTCATCGATGGCGAGTGCCGACTGACCAAACTGCGCGTCGTAGCTCAGGCCCAGAAAAATTTCATCGATCAACGTGGTGCCGCCGCGTTGCGACACCTCGCTGTGAATGGCGCGCAACGCCTCAGGGTGAATGGACGTGCCGGTGGGGTTGGAGGGCGATGCCAACAGCACACCGCGCGTGTGCGCTGTCCAGTTCGCGCGCACTTGCTCGGCGCTGAGCTGAAACCGCTCGGTGGCCGTGGTGGGAACCAACACCGCACGCCCTTCTGCGGCGCTCACAAAGTGGCGGTTGCAGGGGTAGCTGGGGTCGGGCATGAGCACTTCATCGCCGGCTTCAATCAAGGCCAAGCAGGCCAGTTGCAACGCCGCCGAAGCACCCGCGGTGACCACGATGCGGCGTGCGGGCACGTTCACACCAAAACGCGTTTGATACCAAGCGCTGATGCGCTCACGCAATTCAGCAATGCCCAAGGCGGGTGTGTACTGCGTCACGCCGTCGTGCACGGCACGGGCAGCGGCTTCTTGCACCAAGGGGGGGGCGGTGAAATCGGGTTCGCCAATGTTCAAGAAGATCATGGGCGACTCGGTGTGAGCCACCAAGGCCGCGCGCTCGGTTGCTGCTTTGGCAACCTCCATCACATAGAAAGGTTCAATGCGTTGGGCGCGCTGAGCAATCTTCATTGCATCTTGCCTTTGGCGCGGTCTGCTTCGACTTCGAGAGGGCGCAGCTTGGGCGCCAAGCCGTTGAGTACACCGTTTACATATTTGTGGCCATCGGTGCCGCCAAATGATTTAGCCAACTCGATGTATTCGTTCAACACCACGCGAGAAGGCACGTCGATGCAGTGCTGAAACTCGTAGGTGCCCATCCACATCACCGCGTGTTCGATGGGGGAAATTTCGTCGAGCTTGCGGTCTAGCAAAGGTTCGATGAGGGAATCCAACACTTCGCGTTGTTCGATGCAGCCGTACAGCAGCGCGTCGTAGTGCACCGAGTCAGATTTGTGGAAACCGCTCAAGTCGCGTGTGAACACATCAATGTCTGCGGCCTCGTTTTGGCCGACCAAGAATTGATACAGGCCTTGGAGTGCAAATTCGCGCGAGCGGCTGCGACCAGATTTGGCGCTGCTTTTACGTGGGGCTTTGGCGTCGCTGGGGTCGGTGTGCTCACTCATGCCAAGCTCTCCAACAACAAGGCCATTTCGACGGCCACGCGTGCGGCGTCACGGCCTTTGTCGGTTTGACGCGCCACAGCTTGTTCCAAGTTTTCGGTGGTCAGGATGGCGTTGGCAATGGGCACGTGGTAGTCCATGCCCACACGGGTCACGCCGGCGCCCGATTCATTGGCGACCAATTCAAAGTGGTACGTCTCGCCACGGATGATGCAACCCAAGGCAATCAGGGCGCTGAACGGCTCGGGGTCTTCGATCTGGGCGAGCGCCGCCAAGGCCAAGGGCACTTCAAGCGCACCGGGCACATGCACGTGGGTGATGCGGTCATCCGCTACACCCATGGCTTTGAGTTCGGCAATGCAGGCAGCGGCCAGAGCGCTGGTGATGTCGTCGTTGAAACGCGCTTGGACGATGCCAATTTTCAAAGCGCTGCCGTCGAGGGTGGTGGTGGAGCCGAGGTTAGAGACAAACATGGTTTTATTCTTTGAGAGATTTATTCTTTGGACAGGTAGCCGGTGATTTCAAGCCCGTAGCCCGTCATGCTGGGCATGCGGCGTGGGTTGCCCATGAGGCGCATTTTGTGAACGCCGCAGTCGCGCAAGATTTGCGCGCCCACACCGTAGCTGCGTAAGTCCATGCGACCCCGTTCGGGGCCATGGGCTGAGCGGGCGGTGCCGTCGAATTGCGACAGCAACTGCTCACCGCTTTCGCCGCAGTTGAGCAGCACGATGACCCCTGTGCCTTCTGTGGCAATGCGTTGCATGGCGGCATCCAAGCCCCACGAGTGCATGACGCGGTTGGGTTCGAGTGCGTCCAGCACAGACAGCGGTTCGTGCACGCGGGCCAGCACTTCGGCGTCTGCGCCCCAGGTGCCTTTGACGAGGGCCATGTGCACGTCGCCGCTGGTCATGTCTTTGTGGGCGTTGGCGGTGAACTCGCCGTGCGCGGTGTGCATGACGCGTGTGCTGACCTTGTGCACCAGCGATTCATTGCGACTGCGGTAAGCAATCAGGTCCGCGATGGTGCCGATCTTCAAACCGTGTTCGGCAGCGAAGAGTTGCAAATCGGGCAGACGGGCCATGGTGCCGTCGTCCTTCATGATTTCGCAAATCACCGAAGAGGGCGAACAACCGGCCATGGCAGCCAAGTCGCAACCGGCTTCGGTGTGACCGGCGCGCATGAGCACGCCGCCGTCCACCGCTTGCAGGGGGAACACGTGGCCTGGCTGCACCAAGTCGGTGGGCTTTGTGGCTTTGGCTACTGCCACTTCGATGGTGCGTGAACGGTCGGCGGCAGAGATTCCGGTGGTCACGCCTTCTGCGGCTTCGATCGACACGGTGAATGCGGTGCTGTAGACCGTGCCGTTGCGAGCGGCCATGGGCGGCAACTTCAGGTACTCGCAGCGCTCGCGGGTGAGGGTGAGGCAAATCAAGCCACGGCCAAAGCGTGCCATGAAGTTGATGGCTTCGGGGGTGACATGGTCAGACGCCAGCACCAAATCGCCTTCGTTCTCGCGGTCTTCTTCGTCTACCAAGATGACGATGCGACCGGCTTTCATGTCAGCCACGATGTCTTCGACGGGGGAAATGGCCACAGGCGTCAAGCCTTGGGTGGTGGGGGTGCTCATGCGTTGGCTTTCAAAGAGGCGGTATGGCCCAGCGAGGCATCGACACGCAACATGCGTTCAACGTAGCGGGCAACCGTGTCAATTTCGAGGTTCACCGTGCTGCCCGTTGTGAGCGAGCCCAAGGCGGTGTTTTCGACGGTGTGAGGAATGAGGTTGATGCTGACTTCTGAACCGCGCAAACCCAAGGGGCCATCGGCGTCAAAGAAGTCTTGCACGCGGTTCACGGTCAGGCTCACGCCATTGATGGTGATCGAGCCTTTGTAGGCCAAGTACTTGGCCAAGTCCGTGGGGGCCATGATGCGCAGTTCCCAGCTTTCGCCGATCTGGGCAAAGTGGCTCACGTGGCCAATGCCGTCGACATGGCCCGACACGATGTGGCCGCCCAAACGGTCGTGGGCACGCAAGGCTTTTTCAAGGTTGACGCGACCCAACTCGGCCAAGCCACTGGTGCGAGCCAATGATTCAGCAGAGATGTCGATGGTGAAGGTGTGCGTGTCGAGGTCGAAGCGGGTGACCGTCATGCAAGCGCCATTGAGCGCGATGCTGTCCCCCAGTGCGACGTCGTCAAGATAACCAGCGGGCGCCTGCAGCGTGAGGCGCTTGCCGTGGTTTAAAGAGCTACCCAGGTCGTGGACAGCGGTGATGCGCCCCACGCCGGTGATGATTCCGGTGAACATCCTGCTATTTTCGCAGGTTTACGCCCGGCTTACCGGCTGAGGCGGGCCAATATCCTTAAATCGGGGCCGATTTTTGTCACTTCGTGAAACGACAAGGCTTTGGCATCGTCCAGCGAGGTGAACGGCCCCAGGTTGGTCATGCCACGCCCTTGCCCCATCAACTTGGGGGCCAAGTAGGTGAGCAGTTCGTCCACCAAGTTTTCGCGCAGCAAGGAGCCATTGAGCTTGTGGCCCGCTTCCACATGGACTTCGTTGATGTGTTGAGCCCCTAGGTCTTGCAACATGGCCGCGAGATCGACCTTGCCGTTGGGATTGGGCAAGCAGATGACGCGCGCACCTAGGGCTTCGAGTGCCGCACGACGTTCAGGCTGATCGATGGCGCAATAAATCCAAACCGGACGTTGAGGCACGAAGAGCTGGGCAGAGGGCGGCGTTTCCAGTCGGCTGTCCATCACCACCAAGGTGGGTTGGCGCGGGGTAGGCACCGCACGCACGTCCAGTCGGGGGTTGTCTTCCAGCACCGTGCCGATGCCTGTGAGCACGACGCATGCACGGGCGCGCCACGCATGGCCGTCGTCACGGGCAGGGGGTGACGTGATCCACTGGCTCGCGCCGTTGTCGAGTGCGGTTTGGCCATCCAACGAGGCGGCCACTTTGAGGCGCACCCAGGGCCTGCCTTGGGTCATGCGTTTGAAGAAACCAATGTTGAGTTCGTGGGCCTCAGAGGCCAGCAAGCCCACATCGACTTGTATGCCTGCCGCACGCAAACGTGCCATGCCTTGGCCGGCCACGTGCGGGTTGGGGTCTTGCAGCGCCACGACCACACGTGACAGCCCAGCTTGAATGAGTGCATCGCAGCAAGGACCGGTGCGACCTTGGTGGCTGCAGGGCTCGAGCGTCACATAGGCGGTGGCACTTGTGACGTTGTGGCCTTTGGCTTGTGCATCGCGCAGGGCCATGACTTCGGCATGGGCTTCGCCCGCGCGTTGCGTGTGGCCGCTGCCAAGCACCTGACCGTCTGCGCTGACGATGACGCAACCCACACGCGGGTTGGGCGATGTCAAAAACAAAGCCTCGCGCGCCAGGGCCAAGGCGTGCGTCATGTGGGCGGTGTCGTGCGCGGAAAAACTCATGGACACAATTATGAACGGGCCTGACTGACCGAGCTGCTTTATCGGCCCCAGCATTGGGCGGCGCTTTGGCTGGCCCCTTGCACGCTGCGTTCGCCGACATGGGTGATGACCAATGTGCCACAGGCGTCGGCGGTTTGTGCGCCGAGTGGTGTGGCACTGAGGGTGTAGGTGTGTGCGCTGCTGGTGATGCTGAGTTGGTAATGTTGCCCGTCGATGAGCAACACGCTGGACGGAACATCTTTGGCTGCGGGGTAGCTGCCGTTGGCACTGGCTGAGCGCTCGAGCCAATGGGCGGCTTGCAACAACGCCACCCGTGCTTGTGTCCGCTGGCTGCGCAACACCCACGCTTGGTAGCTGGGGCCAGCAAGGCTGGTCAGCAAGGCGATGCAGACGAGTGTGATGAGCAGTTCGATCAGTGTGAACCCATGGCTGCGCTGGGGTGACGGTTGTGGGCAAGGCATGGTGGGCATCAATCGTGCAGCGCATGCCAGCTGTGCCATTTCCCGGTGAGTGAGGTGGGCCCTACCGAGGTGTCGCGTTGCCAAATGGCTTGCAAGACAGAGGTGCTGCTTGGCAACACACCTTGGGCCAGGGTGGTTACACGGTAGACGAAAGCGCCTGTGTTTTCTCCTGGAAACACCTCGACCCAGTACCACGCGGTGTTGGCTCCATAGGGCGAGTCGGCTGCGCCGATGGCGATGGCCGTGTGGGTCTGCGCTTTCCAGTCGCTGGCTTTTTGGGGCGTGGCGGTGACAGACCCTAACGACACACAAATGCCTGACTGGCAGCGTGCAGCGCCCACGCGTTGCTGTAACACGGCGTATTCGGCCAAGGTGTTGGGAAAGAAGGCGTGGGTGTCGGTGCTGCTGCCCATGGTGTGGCGCAGGTGGGATGGGGCATTGCTCACGATGTCTTGCACTGCCAGGGGCAGCACGGCTTCGGCTTGCCGTTGCGTGCGCAGTTGGTCGGCCTCGGCGTTGAGCAACTGGTCGTTGACCCCTAAATTGCGCCACGCCAAGAGAGCCGCAAGGCTGGCCACAGACAGCACCACCATCAAGGTGGGCAGCGCCAGGCCTTGCTGCGGGGGAAGGGGCTGCGTCATGGCATCACGCCTTCGCGGTTGCGCAGGGTGATGACCCGTTTGAACACGCGTCGCAACCGACCGTCGGCCACCAAGGGTTCGTCGAGGCAGCCTTTGCTTTTGGTTTGAACGGAAGCGGTGCTGTTGACAACAGCGAGGCTGGCCATGCGCAGACAAATTTCAATGGCCATCACGTGTGACATGTCGGTCACTTGATCGGCGGTGAGCCACTGCAGGGTGTGACTCACAGGGTTGGCTTGTGCGTAGCGCACTTGAAAATCTTCTACGCCTTCGGCCAAGGCTTGGTAGGTGCTGTTGGTCAGGTTGAGGTCTTTGCATGTCAACTCTTTGTGGGTGTTGCGTTTGTAGTCGTTGCGCACGGTGCTGTGGGTGCTCGCGGCGTTGCCTTGGCAATCCACGGCGTCTAACGCGTGCCAATGTCCCAGGGTGACGCTTTCGGTGGTGTTGCTGCCATGGATGCCCGCCAAGGCCGGTTGTCCGATGTCCTCTGCTGGCGAGATACGCACGGTATTGCTGGGGGCTGCCTCTAGGTAGGCGCCGCCTAACACTTGCGCTTGTTCGCGCAAGTTGCGCAGGGCAACGCGTGCGTTGGCATGCAAGGCGTCAGCTGCCGCCATGGTGGTCCGACTGTGTTGGCTCACGCCATAGGCGGAGGTGGCGGCAGCAATGACCAGCAAACTCAAGGTCATGCCGATCAGCAACTCGGGCAGGGTGTGGCCTTGCATGTGCGTGAGGTGGTGCAGCTTCATCGGTCGGGCCGAAAGAAAAGTCGCCAGCAACTCATCTGGGCGGGGCAAGGGGGTGTGCCAGCGGTGGTGTCGGTGCGGTAGCTTTCATTGACATCACGCCAGGCCACCACGATGCCCCACCAACCTGGTGAGGTCAGCGCGAACACGGCGGCATCGCCTTCGGGCAATTGCGTGTCCAAACTTTGCTGCAGTTGCGCT
>JBPCSU010000261.1:0-4033 GCA_051006815.1 Limnohabitans sp. | reverse complement strand
GAACTGGGAGCACGTGCGTTATTGCTCGGATGCTTGCCGCAAGAACAAAGCTGCCACGCCCACATGACTTACCAACTGGTTTGGTTCAAACGCGACCTGCGCTGGCAAGACCATGCGGCGTTGACCAAGGCCGCGCAGTGTGGCCCTGTGCGGTGCATCTATGTGGTGGAACCTGAACTGTGGCTGCAGCCCGATGCAGCCCTGCAGCACTTTGAGTTTGTACGCGAATCGCTACAAGCGCTGGACGACGCCTTGCGTCTGCAAGGCGGGTGCGTGGAGGTACACACCGGCGAACTGCCCGAGGTGCTGAGCCGCATTTGGAAGGAGGCGCCATTTCACCAACTGCATGCGCACCAAGAAACAGGCAATGGCTTCACCTATGCACGCGACCTCCAGGTCGGCGCTTGGTGCCAAGCGCATGGCGTGGGCTGGCATGAATACCCACAGTTTGGGGTGGTGCGCGCACTGAAAAGTCGCAACCAGTGGCAAGCCGCATGGGAGCAGCACATGGCTGAACCTGTGCATGAAACAGGTGAGGTGCAATTTTGGCAACCCCCTGCCCCCACAGAGTCAAGCCATGCAGGGTGCTCCCCCTCCCACATGCAAGCCCCTACGCATCTGCAACACAACCCACCGTTGCGCCAGCGCGGTGGGCGTGCGTTGGCCTTGGCAACCTTGCATAGTTTTTTGAACGCGCGCAGCTTGGGCTACCGCGGCGGTATTTCGTCGCCGCTGTCCGCACCCGATGCGTGTTCACGTTTGTCTGCCTATTTGGCATGGGGCTGCATCAGCATGCGCGAGGTGGTGCAGCAAACCCGTGCGCACATCGCCCAGTTGCCGCCACATGCCAGCCGGCACCGAGCGGGCTTGACCGCCTTCATCAGCCGTTTGTATTGGCACTGCCACTTCATTCAAAAGCTAGAAAGCGAACCCGCCATCGAATGGCACAACATGCACCGCGGTTACGACGGTTTGCGCGAACACGACTTCAACATGGCGCACTTTGAAGCCCTGAAAGCCGCGCGCACAGGCTGGCCCATGGTGGATGCCTGCGTCACCATGTTGCGTGAAACCGGGTGGTTGAACTTTCGCATGCGGGCCATGCTGGTGTCCGTCGCCGCCTATCCTCTGTGGCTGCATTGGCGACCTGTGGGCGAGTGGTTGGCCACGCAGTTTCTCGACTACGAGCCCGGCATTCACTGGAGTCAGTTGCAAATGCAATCGGGCACCACAGGCATCAACACCACGCGTGTGTACAACCCCATCAAACAAGCGCAAGACCATGATCCCCATGGGCGCTTTGTCAGGCAATGGTTGCCCGCCATGCGTCAGGTGCCCGACACATGGTTGTTTGAACCATGGTTGATGCCGAACAGTGTGCAAGCCCACACAGGTGTACGACTGGGCATCGACTTAGCGCAACCGTTGGTGGACTTGGCACAAGCCACACGCGAGGCCAAACAACAGTTGCACAACCGCCGTCAAACCACCGCGGTCAAAGCAGGCAAGAAAGCAGTGATTGACAAACACGCCTCGCGAAAAAACTGGGGCAACAAACAAGCACCGCGCGCATCAACGCCTCATGCCTCGACGCCCCAAACACCAGCGGCCACACAGCAACTCGGGTTTGATTTTTAAAAGTTCAGCACATGACCCAACCCGTGACACGCCTGATCCTGATCTTGGGTGACCAACTCAACGAAAACGCCTCGGCGCTGCGTGACTTCAACCCTGCACACGACACCCTGTGGATGGCCGAGGTGTTGGAGGAGTCCACGCACATCCCCTCCTCCAAACAACGCAGCACCGTGTTCTTAAGCGCCATGCGACATTTCGCCGCACAGCTTGAAGCGCGGGGCTGGCCTTTGCTTTACACCCGCTTAGACCATGCGGACAACAGCCACACCTTGGCTGGTGAGTTGCGCAAAGCCATTCGTCAAGTGCACCCGCAACAGCTGGTGATGACCGCACCGGGTGACTGGCGCGTGTGGCAAAACCTGCGCGCAGTGGCACGTGAACACGCGCTGCCGCTCGAGGTGCGCGACGACACACATTTTTTCAGCACCGTGCGCGACTTTGCCGAGCATGCAAAAAATCGCAAGCAATTGCGGCTGGAGTTTTTCTATCGCGAGATGCGGCAAAAAACAGGCATCTTGATGAACGGCAAAGAACCCATCGGGGGTCAATGGAACTTTGATGCGGACAACCGCGGCAGCTTTGGCAAGCAAGGCCCAGGCCTTGTGCCCGCGCCCACCCGCTTTGCACCTGATGCGATGACACAAGAAGTGATCGACTTGGTGAACCGGCAGCTGGCACAACACCCAGGCTCGATTGCACAGTTCGGTTGGCCCGTCACACGCGCACAAGCGCTGGTGGTTTTGGATGAATTCATCACCCAACGTCTGCCCCACTTTGGGCTGTACCAAGACGCGATGTGGGAAGGTGAAGCTTGGCTGTACCACTCGCACTTGTCGTGCGCGTTGAATTTGAAATTACTCAACCCGCGCGAAGTGCTGGCAGCCGCAGAGGCTGCATGGCAACAAGGCCATGCGCCACTTGAAGCGGTGGAAGGCTTTGTGCGCCAAATCTTGGGCTGGCGTGAATACGTGCGTGGCATTTACTGGACGCACATGCCCGACTACGCAGCGAGCAACGCTCAACAAGCCCACGAACCATTGCCGGAGTTTTACTGGACCGGCGACACCGAGATGGCCTGCCTGCGTGATGCCATTGGGCAGACCTTGCAGCATGGCTACGCGCACCACATTCAACGTTTGATGGTCACAGGTCTGTACGCCCTGTTGCTGGGCGTTGAACCCCAACAGGTGCACCAGTGGTACCTCGGTGTGTATGTGGACGCCGTGGAATGGGTGGAACTGCCCAACACGCTAGGCATGAGCCAGTTTGCCGATGGTGGGTTGATGGCCAGCAAGCCCTACATTGCGAGCGGCAAATACATCGACCGGATGAGCAACCACTGCAAAGGCTGCCGCTTCAACCCCGCTGAGTCCACGGGCGACACCGCCTGCCCATTCACCACCTTGTATTGGGACTACCTCAACCGACACGCCGACATGCTGGCCAAAAATCCACGCATGGTGATGCAACTGAAAAACCTCCATCGGCTCACACCTGAACAGCGCGAAGCCATTGCCACGCAAGCGCAAACACACCGCACACAGAAAAAAGCCCCCCAAGCTTGACACTTGGAGGGCTTGGATCAGACGGATGATCTGATGATCAGTGCACTCTGGCCAACGCTGCGTTCAACGTGGCGCTGGGGCGCATCACGGCTTCGAGCTTCTTGGCATCGGGCATGTAGTAACCGCCGATGTCGACAGGCTTGCCTTGAACGCTGTTGAGTTCGTCCACGATCTTCTTCTCGTTCTCAGTCAGCGCTTTGGCCAAAGGCGCGAACTTGGCTGCCAAGTCTTTGTCTTCGGTTTGTGCGGCCAACTCTTGGGCCCAGTACATGGCCAAGTAGAACTGGCTGCCACGGTTGTCGAGCTGACCTGTTTTGGGCGATGGGTTTTTGTTGGTGTCCAACAATTTGCCAGTCGCTGCGTCCAAGGTCTTGGCCAACACTTTGGCTTTGCCGTTGTTGGTTTTGATACCCAGGTCTTCAAAGCTCACGGCCAAGGCCAAGAACTCACCCAAGGAATCCCAACGCAAGTGGTTTTCTTCCACCAGCTGTTGCACGTGCTTGGGTGCAGAGCCGCCCGCACCTGTTTCGTACATGCCGCCACCGGCCATCAAAGGTACGATGGACAACATCTTGGCCGAGGTACCCAATTCCATGATGGGGAACAAGTCGGTCAAGTAGTCGCGCAAGATGTTGCCGGTCACCGAGATGGTGTCCAAGCCACGGCTCACGCGCTCCAAGGTGTAGCGCATGGCGCGCACTTGCGACATGTGCTCGATGTGCAGACCTTTGGTGTCGTGGTCTTTCAAGTACAGGTCGACCTTCTTGATCAACTCGTTTTCGTGGGGACGGTAGGGGTCCAACCAGAAGATGGCAGGCATGCCCGAGTTG
>JBPCSU010000260.1:0-17812 GCA_051006815.1 Limnohabitans sp. | reverse complement strand
GTCGTCAGCGCCTGGCGCAAGGCCAGCTCGTTCTCGGCAGACACCACGAGGCTGGCCACGGGCAGCTCAATCGTGTGTTCTTTGAAACGGTCCAAACGCGGAAAACCGTTGGTCGGCAAGAAGTGCCCATCCACACGCAAGTGGGTGTAGCCACGCGGACGGGCCCAATCGGCCAGCTCGGTGTACACGCCTTTGCGGTTCATCACCAACGGGCTCAGCAAGCCAATGTGTTGGCCTTTGAACTCGCGCATCAACTGCGCCGCAATGCGCTCGGGGGTTTGCGGCTGCACCGCGGCACCGTCGTGAATGCAATGCTGCGTGCCCAACTTGACGTAGAGCAAGCGCAAGAAATGCCACACCTCGGTGGTGGTGCCCACGGTGGACTTGCGCCCCCCACGGCTCAAGCGCTGTTCAATCGCCACCGTGGGTGGAATGCCGTACACCGCGTCCACCTCGGGACGCCCTGCCGGTTGCACGATGCTGCGCGCGTAGGCGTTGAGGCTTTCTAAATAACGACGCTGACCTTCGTTGAACAAAATATCAAACGCCAACGTCGACTTGCCCGAGCCCGACACGCCGGTGATGACGTTGAACTTGCCACGCGGAATGTTGACACTGAGGTTTTTGAGGTTGTGCTCTTTCGCGTTGACGATTTGAATCGCACCCTCACCACTCGCTGTCGAAGCAGCCGGTGTGCTGGGCAACGATTTTGCGCGAGCGTATGAGACGCCCGGCACACCGGCTGCTTCGGCAGCAATCAGTCCGGCGGAGGCCTTCACCTCACCAATCTCATACACCACCCCCATCGAAGCCGCATAGTCGCGCAAGGCCTTGCCCGTGTGTGAGGTAGGGTGCAAACGCACATCCTCGGGCGTGCCTTCTGCCACCAACAAACCCCCGGCATCACCGCCTTCAGGGCCGAGGTCAATCAACCAATCGCTGGCACGAATCACATCCAAGTTGTGCTCAATGACGATGAGCGAATTGCCGTCTTCCAACAAGCGGCGCATGGCGCGCATGAGCTTGGCAATGTCGTCAAAGTGCAAACCCGTAGTGGGTTCGTCGAACAAGAACAGCACGCCTTTATTGGCGAGTGTTTGTTTACTAGAAGTTTTAGCTTTGGCGGCTTCTGCCAAGAAGCCTGCGAGTTTCAAACGTTGCGCTTCGCCGCCACTCAAGGTGGGTACAGGTTGGCCTAGCTTCACATAGTCCAGGCCCACATCGACGATGGGTTGCAAGGTACGCACGACCTCACGGTCACCCGCAAAAATATCCAACGCCTCGCCGACGGTTAGCTCAAGTACATCCGCCACGTTGAGCGAGATTCGTGATGGGGCAGTGGGGGTAACGGCGCCGCGACATTCTGAGCGAAGCGAAGAGGAGCAAGACGTTGCCCCCGCTGGCCCATTGCGAATCTCGCGTTCGATGCGGACTTCTAAGATTTCTGGTCGATACCGTTGGCCGTTGCAATCTTGGCAACGCAAATACACATCGCTCAAGAATTGCATCTCGACGTGTTCAAAGCCTGAGCCACCGCAAGTGGGACAACGACCATCGCCGCTGTTGAAACTGAACTTGGATGCCGTGTAGCCACGTTGTTTGGACAATGGCGCCACAGCGAAGATTTCGCGCACAGCGTCCCAAGCCCCCACGTAGCTGGCGGGGTTGGAACGGGCGGTTTTTCCGATGGGGGACTGGTCGACAAACACCACATCGCTGAGGTAGTCCGCGCCTAGCAAGCGGTCATGCGCGCCCGGGGTTTCAGTGGCACGGCCAAAGTGGCGCAACAAAGCAGGCGTGAGGATGTCTTGAATCAGGGTGGACTTGCCCGAACCACTGACACCCGTGATGCACACCAAGCGTTGCAGCGGAAACTCGATGCTCACGTTTTGCAGGTTGTGTTCGCGCGCACCTTCCAAAATCAAGCGTGGCGTGTTGTCAGTGACCAAGCGTTTCAATCCCAGGCCAATGGTTTTGCGCGCGCCTAAGTAAGCACCGGTCAGCGTGTCCGCCGACTTCAAGGCTTCGGTCGTGCCATCAAACACGATCTGGCCGCCGCGCACGCCAGGGCCTGGCCCCATGTCGATGATGCGGTCAGCGCACAGCATGACCGCCGGGTCATGCTCCACCACCACCAGTGTGTTGCCCGCATTGCGCAAGCGCAGCATGGCTTCGTTGATGCGGTTCATGTCGCGTGGATGCAGCCCAATGCTGGGCTCATCCAGCACAAACAAGGTGTTGACCAACGAAGTGCCCAAGGCCGTGGTGAGGTTGATGCGTTGCACCTCACCACCACTGAGGGTGCGACTTTGACGGTCGAGGTTGAGGTAGCCAATGCCCACATCGCTGAGGTATTTCAAGCGCGTGCGAATTTCGTCCATCAACAAATGCAACGCTTGTGCGTCGGCGCCCGCCACATCGACTTGCGTGCTGTTGAAAAACTGATGCAGCTTGTCGATAGGCAACAACATCAGGTCATGCAGGCACAGGCCGGGCATGGCTTCGAGTTGCGCACGCGTCCATTGCACGCCTTGCGGCATGAAGCGTTTGGCCGGAGGCAACACCGCATCGGCGTGCTCTTTGGTACCGATGCGCCACAACAAACTGTCGGTTTTCAAGCGCGCGCCCTCACACGCGCCACACGGCGTGTAGCTGCGGTACTTGGACAGCAGCACACGAATGTGCATCTTGTAGGCCTTGCTCTCCAAGTATTCAAAGAAACGCTTGATGCCGTACCACTGGTGGTTCCATTTGCCTTTCCACAGCGGCGAGCCGTGAATGACCCAGTCTTTGTGTTCTTGGCTCAGCTTGTACCAAGGTGTGTCACGTGGAATGCCTTCGGCTTCGGCGTGACGCATCAGGTCGTCTTGGGTTTCTGCCCAAGCGGGGGTTTGGATGGTCTTGATCGCGCCCGCACGCAAGGTGAGTTTGTCGTTCGGAATCACCAAGCCATAGTCCACCCCGATCACACGACCAAAGCCACGGCAGGTCTCGCAAGCGCCCACCGCCGAGTTGAACGAGAACATCGAGGGGATTGGGTCGGTGTAACGCAAATCGCTGTCGGGGCAATGCAAGCCGGTGGAGAAGCGCCAAAGCTCAGGCGTGGCGTCAGCATCCAAGGACCAATACACATTGAGTCGGCCACCACCACGTTTGATGGCCAGCTCAATCGCCTCCACCACACGCGCTTGTTCGGTGTTGCCCAGTTTGAAACGGTCGGCCACCACGTCCAGTAATTTGCGTGGCCCGGTCGGCGTCGCGACTTCGCGCTCCGCATGGATGCGCGTGAAACCACTGGCGCTCAGCCACTGCTCGACCTCGGCGGGCGTGGTGTTGGCCGGCAACTCCACAGGAAACGTCATGATCAAACGCGGGTCTTGCGGCTGGGCGGCGCAACGGCGTTGCAACTCGGCATAAATACTTTGCGGCGTGTCGTGTTGCACGGGCTGTGCGGTTTGGCGGTCAAACAACTGACCGGCACGTGCCATCAGTAGCTTCAGGTGGTCGTTCAACTCGGTCATGGTGCCCACGGTGGAACGGGAGCTGCGCACGGGGTTGGTTTGGTCAATCGCAATCGCGGGGGGCACGCCTTCCACCTTGTCCACCGCGGGACGGTCCATGCGGTCCAAGAACTGACGCGCGTACGCACTGAAAGTTTCGACATACCGACGCTGGCCTTCGGCGTACAAGGTGTCAAACACCAAACTCGATTTACCCGAACCACTGGGGCCGGTGACCACCGTGAGTTCGCCGGTGCGAATGTCGAGGTCTAAGTTTTTGAGGTTGTGTTGGCGTGCGCCACGGATACGAATGCTGCCTGTCATGGCGGGGCCTTTTGAAGTGTGGCAAATATTCTAGAGAGTCGCCCAACCCTTCATCGGCGTCAGGGCATTGGGTTGCGCCCCCCTTCAAAAACAAAACGCCACGGACAAGCCGTGGCGTTTTGACTGAGGAAGTAAATGAAATTACTTGACAGCAGAGGCGTCCGCAGACGCTGCAGAGGCAGCGCCTGATGCAGCTTCAGCAGGGGCATGCACCGCTTCATCGCCATGCTTTTCGCCGCTCATGTCCAAGCTGTTGCCACCTTTGAAAATGACGAACATCGCCAGCGCCGCGAAGATCACGAAACCCACAAAAATTTTCAACATATCCAATCTCCGAAATCAGTAAAAAGCCCTCCACGGGGGAGGGCTTGAATGTAGCACCCGGGTCACCCCGAGTGGCTGACAGGGCTTAGTCGTGGGCGTAGATGTCCACGTCTTTGGTTTCTTTCACAAACAACATGCCGATGACAAATGTCATACCAGCGATGATGATGGGGTACCACAAGCCGTTGTACATGTTGCCCGTCTGCGCCACGATCGCAAAGGCGGTGGTGGGCAGCAAGCCGCCGAACCAGCCGTTGCCAATGTGATAGGGCAAAGACATGGAGGTGTAACGGATACGGGTGGGGAACATTTCCACCAACATCGCCGCGATGGGGCCATACACCATGGTCACCAAAATCACCAAGTAAGTGAGGATGATGGTGATCTTGACTTGGTCCACTTTGGCGGGGTCCGCTTTGGCGGGGTAGCCGGCTTCTTTCAACGCATCAGCCACGGCCTTCTTGAAGTCAGCCGCTTTGGTTTTGGCTTCGTCAGCAGGCAAGCCCTTGGAGCTGTAGCTGGCGATTTCAGTTTCACCAATTTTGATGGTAGCTGGCGTACCAGCAGCACCCACAGCGTTCTCGTAGCTCACCGAGCTAGAGGCCAACACTTGTTTGGCAATGTCGCATGAGCTGGTGAACTTCACCGTGCCGGTGGGGTTGAACTGGAACGAGCACTCAGCTGCATCGGCTGTGACCACCACTTTGTTCTTTTGTTGCGCTGCGTACAGGTCGGGGTTAGCGGCCTTGGTCAGGGCTTCGAACACAGGGAAGTAGGTCAACACGGCCAACAAGCAGCCCAACATGATGATGGGCTTGCGACCGATCTTGTCAGACAGCGAACCGAAGACGATGAAGAACGGCGTACCGATCAACAAGGACACCGCCACCAAAATGTTGGCGGTGGCACCGTCCACTTTCAACGCTTGCGTCAAGAAGAACAGCGCGTAGAACTGACCCGAGTACCACACCACCGCTTGACCTGCAGTCAAACCGATCAGCGCCAAGATCACGATCTTCAAGTTCTTCCATTGGCCAAAGGACTCCGCCAAAGGCGCCTTGGAGGTTTTGCCCTCGGCCTTCATTTTTTGGAATGCAGGCGATTCGTTCATCGACAAACGGATGTAGACCGACACGGCCAACAACGCGATCGACACGATGAACGGCACACGCCAGCCCCACTCAGCGAAAGCGGCTTCGCCAATGGCGGTACGTGTGCCCAAAATCACCATCAACGACAGGAACAAGCCCAAGGTTGCGGTGGTTTGAATCCACGAGGTGTAGGCACCGCGCTTGTCATGGGGCGCATGTTCCGCCACATACGTGGCTGCACCACCGTACTCGCCACCCAAGGCCAAGCCTTGCAGCAAGCGCAAGCAGATCAGGATGACGGGAGCCGCCACACCAATGCTGGCGTAGTTCGGCAAGATCCCCACGATGAAGGTGGACAGACCCATGATCAGGATCGTCACCAAGAAGGTGTACTTGCGGCCAATCATGTCGCCCAAGCGGCCGAAGAAAATGGCACCGAAGGGACGCACAATGAAACCGGCAGCAAACGCTAGCAGCGCGAAGATAAAGGCCGAACCTTCATCCAAACCGCTGAAGAACTGCTTCGCGATGATCGCGGCCAATGAGCCGTAAAGATAAAAGTCGTACCACTCGAAAACGGTACCCAATGAGGAGGCGAAGATCACCTTCTTCTCCTCGGCCGTCATAGGACGGTCGACATCTAGTGTTGCCATATTGCTTGTCTCCTTAGACTTTTTGGTTGCAGCCACTGACGACAGCGGCTGTGCGAGCGACTATCTGTGTACCAACTGACCGATTTCTGACAGATCTGTCATTTACGAAACCACACCAGAGCACGGGATTGGTAAAAACCCTTTTATATTTTTTCTGAATGCGAAATAACAAACCAAATTGCGCCCAAAAGTGCATTTTTTGACGCCAAATGCATAGGGGTTTTCACCGAGAAAATTTGATGAAAATTTAAGCATCTCCCTCTGAAAAGTAGGGTTTAGCGCGGCAATCGCGTAAGCACTTGGTCAGTCCCCCTTCCCACAATGATTTGGTCAATGAAGGAGCCATCCTTCTTGCGTTTCTTAATAACCCCAAATGGGAGATAAACATGAGTGATCCAGTGATCGACAAGATCCAGAACCACCCAAAGTACCACGAACTGCGCGCCAAGCGCAGCGGCTTTGGCTGGTTCCTCACAGTGTTGATGTTGGTCGTGTACTACGGCTACATCGCATTGATTGCCTTTAACAAACCTTTCCTCGCACAACCCACAGGTGCTGGCGTGACCACGCTCGGTATTCCATTGGGCATGGGCGTGATCATCTTCACGATTGTGATCACCGGGATCTACGTCAGTCGCGCCAACAGCGAGTACGACACGTTGACCAAGGAAATCTTGGAGGACGCAACCAAATGAAAAAAATCTCCACACTCTTAGGCGCCTTCTTGGCGCTGGCGGCAGGCACAGCCTTCGCCGCAGGCGGCGACTTGGGTCAAACCACCAAGCAAGCCACCAACTGGACCGCCATCATCATGTTCGGCGCGTTCGTGATTGCCACCTTGGGCATCACCAAGTGGGCGGCTGCCAAAACCAAATCAGCCGCTGACTTCTACACTGCTGGCGGTGGTATCACAGGCTTCCAAAACGGCTTGGCGATTGCGGGCGACTACATGTCTGCTGCGTCGTTCCTCGGCATTTCCGCTGCTGTGATGGCATCGGGCTATGACGGTTTGATCTACTCCATCGGCTTCCTTGTAGGCTGGCCTGTGATCACCTTCTTGATGGCCGAGCGTCTGCGCAACTTAGGCAAGTTCACCTTTGCCGACGTGGCAGGCTACCGCTTCAAGCAAACCCCCATCCGCGCCTTTGCTGCCTCTGGCACCTTGGTCGTGGTGGCGTTCTATCTGATCGCTCAGATGGTCGGTGCGGGCTCCCTCATCAAGCTGTTGTTCGGCTTGGACTACTGGGTGGCCGTGGTGTTGGTCGGCGCCTTGATGATGATCTACGTGTTGTTCGGCGGCATGACTGCCACCACATGGGTGCAAATCATCAAAGCCATCATGTTGTTGGCGGGTGTGACCTTCATGGCCTTCATGGTCTTGTCGCAATTCGGTTTCAGCCCTGAAGCCTTGTTCGCCAGAGGCGTTGAAGTGAAAACCGCTGTGGCGGGTGTTGCCAAGGAAGCTGCGATTGCAGCGGCCACCGCATCGGCTGCTGCCGCTGCGACACCCGAAGCCGCTGCGGCTGCTTCTGCTGCATTGGAAAAAGCCAATGCCACAGACCCAGCCAAAGTGGGCTTGTCCATCATGGGCCCAGGCGGCTTCATCAAAGACCCCATCTCTGCCATTTCTTTCGGTATGGCCTTGATGTTCGGTACGGCTGGTTTGCCACACATCCTGATGCGCTTCTTCACGGTGCCTGATGCCAAAGAAGCACGCAAGTCTGTGTTCTGGGCTACCACCTGGATTGGCTACTTCTACGTGTTGATCTTCATCATCGGCTTCGGTGCCATCACCTTGGTGATGACCGATCCTGAGCTGAACGCACAACTCAAAGCCGGCGGCGCCAACATGGCAGCTGTGCTGGTGGCGAAAGCGGTGGGCGGCGACGTGTTCTTCGGCTTCATCTCTGCCGTGGCCTTCGCCACCATCTTGGCGGTGGTCGCGGGCTTGACACTGTCGGGCGCCTCTGCCGTGTCGCACGACTTGTATGCCACTGTGATCAAAGAAGGTAAAGCTGACAGCGCGGCTGAACTGCGCGTGTCTCGCATCACCACCATCGCTTTGGGCGTGATCGCTGTGATCTTGGGCATTGCCTTCGAGAAGCAAAACATCGCCTTCATGGTGGCGTTGGCCTTCGCGATCGCTGCGTCTGCAAACTTCCCCGTGTTGTTCATGTCTGTGCTGTGGAAAGACTGCACAACCAAGGGCGCTGTGATTGGTGGCTTCTTGGGCTTGATCTCTTCCGTCGGTTTGACCGTGGTGTCACCCGCCGTGTGGGAAGCAACCCTGGGCTATCCAAAAGGCTCGGCCTGGTTCCAGTACAGCTCACCTGCGCTGTTCTCGATGACCATTGGCTTCGTCGGCGTGTGGCTGTTCTCCATCTTGGACAACAGCGAACAAGCCAAGAAAGAGCGTGCCGATTTCGCCGCACAACAAGTGCGTTCGGAAACTGGCTACGGTGCTTCAGGCGCTTCAGGTCACTGATCTGCCTCTCGACAGAGCGCCTTGCGCGCTCTGCGAAAAAACCGGACAACCTTCACGGGTTGCCCGGTTTTTTTATGCCTAAGCGCCGCGCAATTGGCGCAGCTTGATGAAGGCCATGGCGGCCATCACGGCATCGTTCAACGCGTCGTGCGCCTCACGCACGGGCAAATTCAAATCGGACATCAAGGTGGCAAAGCGCAAATCGATGTTCGGGTTGGTTTGTTGCTCATAGGGCAACATCTGGCGGAACTTGTAGTCGTAGTACATCGCCGACACCTCGATGGTGGGTTGTGGCAGCCCCTGGCCGAGCAAAGGCCAAATGGCTTTGTTCAACATGGCCACATCAAATTCCAAGTAGTACCCCACCAAGGGACGGCTGCCAATGAAACGCATCAGCTGCTTCATGGCCTCGTCAGCGGGCAAGCCTTGGGCCACATCTTGCTCACGCAAGCGGTGAATGCGCACACTGTTGGCCGACACGCCACGCTCAGGACGCACCAGCACTTCAAAGCGCTCGCTGGTCATGATTTTGTTGCCCACGATGCGCACGGCCCCAATTGAGATGATTTCGTCCGTGCCCACGTTCAGACCCGTGGTTTCGCAATCCAGCGACACCCATTCGTCAGGCGGCGGCTTGTCAAACATGAAGCGGAACTCGGGCAACCCCAAGTGGTAAATCAACCACTCACGCTTGAGCGAGCGCCACCAGTGCGAAGGAGAAATGATCGACTTCATCAGAGCGAATCAAGTTTGAAGCGACCGCGCAGCAAGGTCTTGAAATGCTTCACCACACCGAGTGCGTCTTTCAGTAAATCGCGCTCAAGGGTCGACAACTTGCCCACATCCACCAAGCCCGACACCTCGCGCTGGGTTCCAAGCTCGGTCAATCCAGCCTTCAGTTTCAAGCCCATCAAGAAATGCAAACTCTGCGTCAAGTC
This sequence comes from Limnohabitans sp., assembly GCA_051006815.1. Classification (GTDB taxonomy): domain Bacteria; phylum Pseudomonadota; class Gammaproteobacteria; order Burkholderiales; family Burkholderiaceae_C; genus Limnohabitans. The sequence continues at coordinate 8,497 of JBPCSU010000260.1, read as the reverse complement.
CGCACCCAACGCCGGCGTGATGACATCTTTGGCCACCAACATCTCAATGCGCGCCGTGGTACTGGTTTCTTTCAAGTGCTCAGCCAAAGCCAAGCTGCGCACGCCATGCACCAGCGGAAAAATGCCTTCTTTTTTGAGGTGCAAGCCTTGTTGGTCATTCAACCCCAGCAGTCGGTTCCACCAACCTTGGCTGTTGCCAAACGCATCGATCGATGCGGCAAAGCGCGCCAGCATGGCATCGTTGTCGGTGGCCAAACGCTGCAACACCTGTTGTGCGTGCTGCAGCAAATGTGCGTCGCCACACACGGCATGGGCATCTAAGAAGATCGCCAAGTTCATCAAGCTGTTGGCGTCTGGCATCAACAACCACTTCTGCACCATTTGGCCAAAGTCGTAAGACGTTTTGCGCCACATCGGGTTGCTCACCATGATGTTGCCTGGGCATTCGGGATAGCCAAAATCACGCAGCGCGCGCGAGAAGTTCTGGCAAATTTCTTCTAAGTTGGCAGGCGGGGTGTAGCCATCACGCAAGATCAAACCATTGTCTTGGTCGGTCTTGAGCAGTTGCTCGCCACGCCCTTCGCTACCCATCACAAACAAACAACTGTTCACCACCAAGTCTGTCGGCGCAATCAACTGCCAGGCACGTTCAAACAAACGCGCATTCAAGTCTTGCACCAAACGCGCGATCAAACTCACACGGGTGCCACTGCGGTGCAAGGTGGTGACCATGCGGGTGATTTGCGACGCCGCTTGCGCCAAGCCTTCAATGTCTGCCGCCGCTTCCACTTGCACCGTGATCAGGTGCGAGTGGTTGGACAAGAAGCTGAACAAGTCCAAAGCTTCCAGCACCCCGTGTACCTGTTCCCCGTCCTTCACCACCAAGCGGTGTACCCGATGGCGTTGCAACAAGGCCAAGGCATCGCCCACTTGATCGGAAGGTCGAACGCTGACCAACTGAAAGCTCGCCAGCTCCCCTACTTTTTGTTGGTTCAACGGCGTGCCATTCAAGATGGCACGTTGCAACGTGGACGAGGTGAACACGCCCAAGCGCGGAGGCACGGTGGCGTCATCACGCACCAGCACACACTTGGTTCGCTGAATTTGCATCACTTGCACCGCAGAGACCACATCCGCATCCATGCTCACAAAATGTGCCGGACGCACGAAGGCCTCGTCCACACGCGACAGGGTGAGGGACTGCAACTCATGCTGGCTCTGGCGTTGCGACAACGCGGTGAGCTTGTTGCTCAAGTCGGAGAACAGCAAGGCGCCAAAGGTGGCGTTGTCGGCAATCAACCCGGTGACGGTTTGGCGTGCCAATTGGTAGCACACCACCTCTTCTTGGGCGACAAAACGGCTGCTGGTTTTGCCTGCCACCAAGCCGCGACCGTCAAAGGTGTCGTCCGGGCCAAAGGTGGTGATGACCTCGTCCCCTTCGTACTGCGTGACAAACCCCTTGATGATGACAAACAGATGTGTCGGCGCCAGGCCCACATCCAAGATCGTCTCGCCTTCGGGGTAATACGCGACATCGACGCTGTCGCGCACCAAGCGTTGTTCCTCGGTGGTTAAGCAGTCAAACGGGGAGGCAGAAAAATTAAAAGCGTTGGGCATGGGGCTCTTCGAAAAGCAAGTCCACCATTCAACGCTTCACGCCTTGCTGGATACTTGCGGCGCTGTCCCACGCCGAGTCAAACCATTGATCTCCGTCAAGGTAGGCCCGCAGCATGGGCAGGGCGTCTAAGCCCCAAAATAATTTGTCGTCCACGCAAAAGGTGGGCACACCAAAGGCGCCACGCGCTATCGCCTCTTCCGTATTGGCTTTGAGTTGCGCCTTCACTTCGGGCGCATCGACCGAACGCTGAGGCGCCATTAGCTGCGCCAACGCTTGCACGCGCTCTGCGTCATCCGCTAACGCCCCGCCTTGCCACACATGATGAAAGATGGTTTCGCACACATAGCGGTTGGGTTCGCCCTCGGCGCTGCAAGCCACCGCCAACCGCAGCAAGGCCAAGGGGTTGAATGGGTGCGAAGCAGGCATATCCAACGGCACGCCGAGTTGCTTGGCCTGCCACACCACTTGGCGATAGGTCCATTCACGTTTGCCAGCAATTTCTGCGGGGCCCAACTGCCCGTGGTGCTTCAGCATGCCCGCAAACAACACTGGCTTGTAGACCATGCGGTGGCTCACGCCCATCAGGCTGTTGGGCAAGGCTTCAAACGCGAGGTAGGCGTAAGGAGAAATGAAATCGAGGTAGCAGGTGATGGTTTTCATGGCGTTCATCCTAACTAGCGCCACGCGCCGCCAAGCGCTCTCCGATGGCCACCCACACCGCGCGTTTTTCTTCGGGTGAGCGTTGCGCCCATCCGCCAATTTCAGCCAGCGTACGCCAGCAGCCCACGCAAGCGGTGGCATCGTCCGACATCAGACACACCGAAATACAAGGCGACGGGGGAACGCCGGGGTTGGCCAACACGCGTGGCACTTGCGCGCGCAAGCGCAAGTCTGAGGGCGTCAGCCCTTGAGGTTTGGGAGTCAGTTCGCTTCCACACATAGGGACATTGTCAGCGAACGCGCAGGCCTCAAGCCGCGCGTTTGTTCAAAACCGCCCGCGCCACACGGGAATTGGTTTCACGCCCCAGCACTTGGCTGATGAACACGCCCGCATCGATCAACTGGTCCAGGTCAATGCCGGTGTCAACCCCCATGCCGTGCAGCATGAACACCACATCTTCGGTGGCCACATTGCCCGTGGCACCTTTGGCATACGGACAGCCGCCCAAGCCCGCCACCGACGACTGAAAGTTCCACACCCCCATCTGCAACGCCGCCAAGGTGTTGCTCACCGCCTGGCCATAGGTGTCGTGGAAATGGCCTGACACATCGTTGAGTGCGTAGTGCTTCAAGGTGGCTTCCATCGCGGCTTGCACCTTGCGCGGTGTGCCCACCCCAATCGTGTCGGCCACGTCCACGCGTTGCACGCCAATGCCCTTCATCAAGCCGGCCAAGTAACCCACGCGTTCGGGCGCAATGTCGCCCTCGTACGGACAACCCACGGTGCAGCTCATGGCCCCACGCACGGCAATGCCTGCGTCACGCGCGGCTTTGACCACCGGTGCGAAGCGTTCAATGCTTTCGGCAATCGAACAGTTGATGTTCTTTTGACTGAAGGCCTCGCTGGCGGCACCAAACACCACGATCTCATCGGGCTTGGATTTCAAAGCGGCTTCAAAGCCCTGCAAGTTCGGTGTGAGCACCGAGTAGCGCACGCCCGCTTGGCGTTGCACACCGGCCATCACCTCGGCGTTGTCGGCCATTTGCGGCACCCACTTGGGCGACACAAAGCTGGTGACTTCGATCTCTTTGAGTCCTGCTGCTTGCAGGCGATGCACCAGCTCCACCTTGACGGCCGCAGGCACAGGTTGCTTTTCGTTTTGCAGGCCGTCGCGCGGCCCCACATCAATCAAACGCACACGATGCGGCAAGGACTTCAACATGGTCACACTTTCAATTTCAACAGCTCTTCGCCTTCGGCCACTTGGTCGCCAGGCGCATAGAGCAACTCCAACACTTCCCCATCGGCCGGTGCGGCGATGGTGTGCTCCATTTTCATCGCTTCCATCACCGCCAACGCTTGACCGGCTTTGACCTTGTCGCCCGCCTTCACGGCAAACGACACCACCTTACCGGGCATCGGGGCGGTCAAACGGCCACCGGCTTCTTGGGTTTCACCGGCATGCGCCAGTGCATCGACCACGGTGATGCGTGTCGCGCCTTGCGGTGCAAACACATGGGCCACCTCTTCGTGACCTTGCGTCTCATGGAACACCTGCACACAGGCGGTGTGATGGGCAAAACTCACGTGCAAGGCGTCGCCTTCTTGGCGGTACGCCAAGACACCTGAGACATCGCCATCCACATCGGCCACCGACAACTGCAAGCTGCCGTCGTGGGCATAGGTCAACACCGCGTTGTACGACGCGCCATGGAACACAAACCCAAAGTGGCGGGTGGCCACGCCGTAAGCGCGCCAGCCATCGCGGCTGCTGAAGGGGTCGTGACCTTTCAAGGTGTGTTCGTGCTGCAAGGTGTTGGCCACCACCGACGCCACGGTGAACGCCAAGCCCAACGGCTCTTGCGCGAACAAGACTTTTTCTTCGCGCTGAATCAAGGCCGTGTCGAGCTTGGCCGTGGCAAATGAATCGGTGCGCAAGATGTGGCGCAAGAACTGCACGTTGGTGGTCAAGCCCACGATGCGGGTCTGCGCCAGCGCCTCGTCCAAACGTGCCAAGGCTTGTTCACGCGTGTCGCCATGCACGATCAGCTTGGCCACCATCGAGTCGTAGAACGGGCTGATGCTGTCGCCCTCGCGCACGCCATCGTCGACACGGATGTCGCCGATGACAAAGCTGCTGCACGCCGGCTTGCGGTACACCTGCAAGGTGCCGGTGGCGGGCAAGAAGTTGTTGTCGGGGCTCTCGGCGCAAATGCGCGCTTCAATGGCATGGCCCTGAATGCGCAAATCGCTTTGCTGCAAAGGCAGTGGCTCACCACTGGCCACACGCAATTGCCACTCCACCAAGTCAAGGCCGGTGATGGCTTCGGTCACGGGATGCTCCACCTGCAAACGGGTGTTCATCTCCATGAAATAAAACTTCATCGACTCAGGTTGGTCGTAGCCGGTTTGTTCGACGATGAATTCCACCGTGCCGGCACCCACGTAGTTCACCGCTTTGGCAGCCGCCACAGCGGCTTCGCCCATTTGCTTGCGCAAAGCCTCGGTCATGCCGGGTGCGGGCGCTTCTTCCAACACTTTTTGGTGGCGGCGTTGCACCGAACAATCGCGCTCGAACAAATACACGCAGTTGCCATGTGTGTCGCCAAACACTTGAATTTCAATGTGGCGTGGGCGCTGCACGTATTTTTCAATCAACACCGCATCGTCGCCAAAGCTGTTGATGGCTTCGCGTTTGCAACTCGCCAGCGCGTCGGTAAACTCAGCACTGCTGTTGACCACACGCATGCCCTTGCCACCACCGCCGGCGCTGGCTTTGATGAGCGCAGGGTAGCCAATGCGGTCCGCTTCGCGTTGCAGCAACGCGGGGTCTTGGTCTGCCGCGTGGTAGCCGGGCACCAAGGGCACGCCGGCTTTTTCCATCAGTTGTTTCGATTCAGCTTTCAAGCCCATTGCCAAAATGGCCGAGGCGGGGGGACCAATGAACACCAAGCCGGCTGCAGCGCAGGCTTTGGCAAAGTCTTCGTTCTCGCTCAGAAAACCATAACCGGGGTGCACGGCTTGCGCCCCCGTGTCTTGCGCCGCTTGCAAGATGCGCTCCCAGCGCAAGTAGCTGTCTTTCGGTGCGCTGCCCCCAATGTGCACAGCCTCGTCACACACCTGCACGTGCTTGGCGTTGGCATCGGCATCCGAATACACGGCCACCGTTTTGATGCCCATGCGTTTCGCAGAGGCCGCCACGCGGCACGCGATTTCGCCACGGTTGGCAATCAGAATTTTCTTAAACATCTTTGAATCCTTTGTTCCGATCTGGCGTTCACAGCAACCACGTAGGTTTGCGTTTTTGCAAAAATGATTGCACGCCTTCTTTGCCTTCTTCGCTGGCACGAATGTCTGCAATGCCCGCCACGGTGTGGGCCACCAAGGCGTCGTCTATTTCGCGCTCGGCCACGTCTTGCACCAAGCGCTTGCAGGCACGCACCGCGTTCGGACTGGCAGTGACCAAGGCATGCGTCAACTCGGCCACTTTGGCATCCAGCGCATCGGCTGTCACCACCTCGTGAACCAAGCCAATGCGGTGCGCTTCGGCTGCACTGAAACGCTCGGCCGTTAAAAAGTAACGGTGCGATGCGCGCGCACCCATGGCACGAATGACGTAAGGGCTGATGGTGGCGGGAATGAGCCCCAGCTTCACCTCGCTCAAGCAGTAGGTAGCACTGTCCACGCTCACGGCCATGTCGCACGCGGCGACCAGGCCCACGCCACCGGCAAACACATCGCCTTGGACACGGGCGATGGTGGGCTTGGGGCATTCGTAAATGGTGCGCAACATGGCGGCGAGCTGGCCTGCGTCGGCCAGGTTTTCGTCGCGCGTGAAGTCGGCCATGCGACGCATCCAGTTCAAGTCGGCACCGGCGCAAAACGCAGGGCCCTCTGCGGCCAACACCACGCAACGCACATCGGCGGCTTGGCCTGCTGCAGTGAACGCGGCTTTCAACTCAGCGATCACTTCGTCGTTGAACGCGTTGCGCACATCAGGGCGACTGAGGGTCAAGGTGCGGACCGCCCCCTGGTTGGAAATGGTGAGTGCTGTCATGAAATGTCTCTGTGCATCACATGCGGAACAAACCAAACTTGGTGTCGGGAATGGGCGCGTTCAACGAGGCGCTCAAACCCAAGGCCAAGACACGGCGGGTATCTGCAGGGTCGATCACGCCGTCATCCCACAAACGCGCGGTGGCGAAATAGGGATGGCCTTGGTGTTCGTACTGTTGGCGAATCGGGTCTTTGAACGCTTGCTCTTCTTCGGCGCTCCACTGGCCACCCTTGGCTTCAATGCCATCACGCTTGACGGTGGCCAACACGCTGGCCGCTTGCTCGCCGCCCATCACCGAGATGCGTGCGTTCGGCCACATCCACAAGAAACGTGGCGAGTAGGCTCGGCCACACATGCCGTAGTTGCCCGCACCAAAACTGCCGCCAATGATGATGGTGAACTTCGGCACCGCTGCCGTGGCCACGGCGGTGACCATCTTGGCGCCGTTGCGCGCAATGCCTTCGTTCTCGTACTTGCGGCCCACCATGAAGCCAGTGATGTTCTGCAAAAACACCAGCGGAATTTTGCGCTGGCAGCACAGCTCAATGAAGTGCGCCCCCTTCAAGGCCGACTCGCTGAACAAGATGCCGTTGTTGGCAATGATGCCCACAGGCATGCCTTCGATGCGTGCAAAACCACACACCAAGGTGGTGCCAAAGCGCGCCTTGAACTCATCGAACTCTGACGCATCCACGATGCGCGCAATGATTTCGCGCACATCAAACGGCTTGCGTGTGTCGGTGGGAATGACGCCATACAACTCTTGCGCGTCGTACTTGGGGGGCACGGGTGCGTGCGTGGCGATGTTGGGGTGCTTTTGGGCATTGAGGTTTTTCACCGCTTGACGTGCCAGCGCCAGCGCATGCACATCGTTTTGCGCCAAGTGGTCGGCCACGCCCGAGAAACGCGTGTGCACATCGCCACCACCGAGGTCTTCTGCTGTCACCACTTCGCCCGTGGCGGCTTTCACCAAAGGCGGGCCACCCAAGAAGATGGTGCCCTGGTTTTTCACAATGATGGTTTCATCGCTCATGGCCGGCACATACGCACCGCCAGCGGTGCAGCTGCCCATCACCACCGCGATTTGCGCCAAACCTTGTGCGCTCATGTTGGCTTGGTTGAAGAAGATGCGGCCAAAGTGGTCGCGGTCAGGGAACACCTCGTCTTGGTTGGGCAAGTTGGCGCCGCCCGAGTCGACCAAGTAAATGCAGGGCAAGTTGTTTTGCTGCGCGATCTCTTGCGCACGCAAATGTTTCTTCACCGTCATCGGGTAGTAGGTGCCGCCCTTCACCGTGGCGTCGTTGCACACGATCATGCAGTCCACGCCGTTGACGCGGCCAATGCCTGCAATCAAACCCGCGCACGGGGCGTCGTTGTTGTACATGTTGAGCGCAGCCAAAGGCGCCACCTCGAGAAACGGCGTACCGGGGTCGAGCAAGGTTTGCACGCGGTCACGAGGCAACAGCTTGCCACGCGCAGTGTGTTTGGCGCGAGCGGCTTCGCCACCGCCCACAGCGACTTTTTCGAGATGGGATTTCAAATCGTCCACCACCGTGCGCATGGCAGCGGCATTGGCGGCGAAGTCGGCCGAGCGAGAGTTGAGTTGGGTGTGCAAAACAGTCATGCGGGTGTCCGTGTTTTTGTCGTTGCCCATTAGCTTAGGCCGAAGCCCTGGGTTTGGGGCGTCACCATGGTTGCAAATCCTGCCACAATTAAGTCTTTCTATGGTTACCCCTAATTCGCTACCAGACGCCTCCCCGGCCCAAGGCCGGGCAGAGACACCCATCGCATTCATACAAGCGATTGCCGCCGCCTATGCGCAACGCGGTTTACGCATGGATGAGGCGCTGAAAGCGGCACAAATCGAGCCAAAACTTCTAAAGAAAAACAACGCCCGCGTGACCGCCATGCAAATGGAGGTGATCTCGGGCTTGGCCATGCAAGAGCTCGATGACGAAGGCCTGGGCTGGTTCAGCCGCCGCCTGCCCTGGGGCAGCTACGGCATGCTGGTGCGCGCGTCGCTCACCTCACCCACACTCGGCGTGGCTTTGGCACGCTGGTGCCGGCACCACGGTTTGTTGACCGACGACATTGCCCTGCACGTGACCGAACACCAAGGCGTGGCCACCTTGCAGTTGAACGAGGTGCATGCGCTGGGGGC
>JBPCSU010000259.1:0-8932 GCA_051006815.1 Limnohabitans sp. | reverse complement strand
TGAAAGAATCTCTCAACGAACACCAAGCCATCATGGATGCGCTGCTGGCCCGCGACGCCGCCGCCACGGTGCAATGCATGAAAGCGCATTTCGCCAACGGCCTCGAAGCCGCCAGTTAAACCAACGTCAGTTAAGCCGCCTCTGCTGGTTTTTCAGCACCGCGCGCCAGCGCCTCGCGCGCCATGGCCATCACCTCACGCGGGGGCAAGGGTTTGAGCTTGTGGTTGCTCCACACCTGACGCCACAAGCGTCCACCCCGTTGCCCGTGGTACAGCCCCAGCATGTGACGCGCAATCGCGTACCAAGGGCAACCGTCTTCAGCGTGGGCACGTTCCATGTAGGCCACCATCGCCTCTTCCACCGCTTCGCGCGTGGGTACTTCATGGGCATCGTTGTAGAACGCGCCGTCCCAAGTGGTCAGCAGCCAAGGGTTGTAATAGGCTTCGCGCCCCATCATGACGCCATCAACATGCTGGAGGTGCTCGGTGGTTTGCACGTTGGTGGTGATACCGCCGTTCACAGCAATCACCAAGTGCGGGAAATCTTGTTTCAGCTGATAGGCCAGCTCGTAGCGCAACGGAGGAATCTCGCGGTTCTCTTTGGGGCTCAACCCATCCAGCCAGGCATTGCGCGCATGCACGATGAACACGCGACAGCCTGCGTCACTCACCTTACCCACAAAGTCACGCACAAAGTCGTACGACTCGATCTTGTCAATGCCAATGCGGTGCTTCACCGTGACGGGTACATCCACCACGTCGAGCATGGCTTTCACGCCATCGGCCACGGTTTGGGGCTCGTTCATCAAACACGCGCCAAATGCACCGCGCTGCACTCGGTCGGACGGGCAACCGCAGTTGAGGTTGATTTCGTCATAGCCCCACGACGCACCCAGCTTGGCGGCATGCGCCAAATCAGCGGCATCACTGCCGCCGAGCTGCAAAGCCACAGGATGCTCCTCGGCATTGAAACGCAAATGGCGCTGTACATCGCCATGGCGCAACGCGCCCGTGGTCACCATCTCGGTATAGAGCAAGGCGTGATGTGAAAGCAAGCGGTGAAAGTAGCGGCAATGGCGGTCTGTCCAGTCCATCATGGGAGCCACAGACAGGCGCCAGCGCGAAGCGTCGGGAAATTGCATAGCGCGAATTATCCCTTTCTGGTCGCGCATGAAAAAAGGCCGCAGCATGCGCTGCGGCCTTGGATGGTTTGAACTCAGGCGCACGCGGCGCCCAAGCATTAACCCATGTGCAAACCGCCGTTGACGGAGAAGTCAGCACCGGTGGTGTACCCCCCGTCTTCGCCTGCCAACCAAGCGATGATGGAAGCGATTTCGCTGGGCTTACCCAAACGCTTGACAGGCACAGTGGCCACGATTTTTTCAAGCACATCGGGACGAATGGCGTTGACCATGTCGGTACCGATGTAGCCAGGCGACACGGTGTTCACGGTCACGCCTTTGGTCGCCAATTCTTGGGCCAAGGCCATGGAGAAACCGTGCATACCGGCTTTGGCAGCCGAGTAGTTGGTTTGACCCGCTTGGCCTTTTTCACCGTTCACCGACGAGATGTTGATGATGCGACCCCAGCCTTTTTCAACCATGTCTGCCACCACTTGCTTGGTTACGTTGAACATGGAGTTCAGGTTGGTTTCAATCACAGCGTCCCAGTCTTCGCGGCTCATTTTCAAGAACATGCGGTCTTTGGTGATACCGGCGTTGTTGACCAACACGTCGATCGTGCCGTGTTCGGCTTTGGCTTTTTCAAAAGCTGCCACGGTGGAATCCCAATCACCCACGTTGCCCACCGACGCGTAGAAGGTATAGCCCTGGGCTTTTTGTTCGTCCAACCACTTGTTGAAATCACGTGTGGGGCCGCAACCTGCGATGACTTTGAAGCCTTCTTTGTGCAGGCGTTGGCAAATAGCGGTACCAATACCACCCATACCCCCTGTGACGTACGCTACTTTTTGGCTCATTTTTTGTCTCCTGTAGTTATGAGTTTTAAGTGAATGAAAAACTGAATCGTGTGAACGTGCCGATCAGCGCTCGAGCGCCAATGACACGCCCATGCCGCCACCGATACACAACGCGGCCAAGCCTTTCTTGGCATTGGTGCGTTGCATTTCGTGCAGCAAGGTCACCAAGATGCGGCAGCCGGATGCGCCGATGGGGTGACCGATGGCGATCGCGCCACCGTTGACGTTGACTTTGGCGGGATCGATGTCGAGCTCTTTGTTCACGGCACAGGCTTGTGCAGCAAACGCTTCGTTGAGTTCGAACAAATCGATGTCAGAGGCTTTCCAACCTGCACGTTGCAAGGCTTTGCGTGAGGCAGACACGGGCCCCATGCCCATGATTTTGGGATCCAAACCGCTGGTACCAAACGCCGCGATGCGTGCCAAGGGTGTCAGCCCCAAAGCCGCCGCTTTCTTCGCCGTCATGACCACCACAGCAGCGGCACCGTCGTTGATGCCAGAGGCGTTGCCCGCAGTCACCGAACCCGCTTTGTCGAACGCGGGACGCAAGCCAGCCAAGGCATCTGCCGTGGTTTTCTTGTTGATGTATTCGTCGGTGTTGAACTCGAGTGGGTCACCCTTGCGTTGCGGGATAGACACCGACACGATTTCGTCTTTGAATTTGCCAGCCTCTTGTGCTGCAGTTGCCTTTTGCTGACTGGCCAACGCCAACGCGTCTTGCATGTCGCGGCTGATGTGGAACTCTTTGGCCACGTTTTCAGCGGTGATGCCCATGTGGTACTGGTTGTACACGTCCCACAAACCGTCAACGATCATGGTGTCGACCATGTTCCAGTTGCCCATGCGTTGGCCATCGCGTGAGCCCATCAGCACGTGGCCTGAAGCGCTCATGTTTTCTTGACCACCGGCCACCACAATTTCGCTGTCGCCATACGCCACAGCTTGGGCAGCCAACATGACAGCCTTCAAGCCAGAACCGCAAACGGCGTTGATCGTCAGGGCGGGCACCGCATTCGGGATACCCGATTTCATCAAAGCTTGACGCGCAGGGTTTTGACCTGCACCCGCGGCCAACACTTGACCCATGATGACTTCACCCACCAGTGCAGGATCGACCTTGGCGCGTGCCAAGGCTTCGCGAATCACGATAGACCCCAACTCTGTGGCAGCCACTTTGGCCAATGAACCACCAAACTTACCCACGGCGGTACGGGCTGCTGAAACGATAACGATGTCTTCCACTTGATCTCCTGATGTTTTGTGAAGTTAGATAGATGAATGATTAATTGCTGGCACGTGCCTTGACGTAACGGCCTGGTGCGTTTTCGATGGCTTTGTATTTGCCTTTGCCATAGGTTTTCGGCGCGGCAATTTGCTTGCCTGCATGGGACTTGAGCCAAGCCGCCCAATCGGGCCACCAGCTGCCCGCATGCTCTTTGGCTTTGGCAATCCACTGCTCTGCGTCTTTGGGGAAATTGGTTTCACTACCCGTCCAGTAGCAGCGTTTTTTCGCAGTGGGTGGGTTGATCACACCCGCGATGTGACCGGATGCGCCCATGACAAAACGCTTTTTGCCAGGGAACACGTGGGTCGATGCATAAGCGCCACCGATCGGCACGATGTGGTCTTCGCGCGAACCGTACAGGTAGACAGGCATGTCCACCTTGCGCAGGTCAATCTTCTCGCCACACACCTTGGCAGCGCCGGGCTTGATCAAGTTGTTTTCGAGGTAAGTGTTGCGCAAATACCAGGCGTACATGGGGCCGGGCAAGTTGGTGGAATCGCTGTTCCAGTAGAGCAAATCGAACGGGGGCGGTGTTTCACCTTTGAGGTAGTTGCCCACCACATAGTTCCACACCAAATCGTTGGGACGCAAGAAGCTGAAGGTGGACGCCATGTCCTTGCCCTTCATCAAACCGCCATCGGCAAATTGACCTTCGCGGAATTTGACGAACGCCTCGTCGATGAACACATCCAACACACCGGTGTCGGTGAAATCGATCAAGGTGGTCAAGAAGGTGGCGCTCGACACTGGTTTTTGACCGCGTGCCGCCAGCACCGCCAACGCATTGGAGAGGATGGTGCCCCCCACACAGAAGCCCAGCGCATTGATTTGCTTGCTGCCTGAAATTTCTTGGGTCACCGAAATGGCCTTGATCGCCACTTGCTCAATGAAGTCGTCCCAGGTGGTGTTGCGCAACGACTCGTCCGGGTTGCGCCAGCTCACCACAAACGTGCGGTGACCTTGGCTCACGGCGTAACGGATGAATGAGTTTTCGGGCTGCAAGTCCAAGATGTAGAACTTGATGATGCAAGGGGGAATCAACAAGAACGGACGCTCGTACACCTTGGCGGTGAGCGGTTTGTATTCCAAGAGTTGGAAATACTCGTTTTCGAAAACCACTTTACCTTCGCTGGTGGCGACGTTCTTACCGACTTCGAACAAGCTTTCGTCGGTCATCGACACGTGGCCTTGCTGCATGTCGTGCAACAGGTTTTTGATGCCTTTGGAAATGCTCTCGCCTTTGGTGTCAATTGCTTTTTGCTGCGCTTCTGCGTTGAGGGCCAAGAAGTTGCTGGGGGCCGATGCAGCCGCCCATTGCTCCACGGCAAATTGAATACGGGCTTTGGTTTTGGCGTCGGTCTCAGCCGCTTCGGTGAGGGCCATCATGGTGCGCGTGTTCAGCAAGTACGCGGCGGCCGTGAAAGCAGCCATGGGGTTTTGCGCCCAAGCGTCGCCTTTGAAACGACGGTCTTGCACCACGGGTTTGCCTTGCAAGCTTTGGTTCCACAGCGCTGTGGCTTCCGTGATGTATTGCTGTTGCAATGCTTCCAGCTTTTCGGGGGAGAACGCCAACGCGGGAGTCTTCGCATCTCCTCCGCCGATCGTTTGAAATGAGGCCAAGGCTTTGAGCCAGCTGTCCCCTAGGCTCTTGAGGGCCGCATTCTGATCCATCTGCGCATCTCCTATACAGTCGCGTTTGTAACTTTCACTGTCACCAGTATGTCAGTGAATGGCCTTCAAATTTCTGACAGATATCAAATTCAAGCGAAAACCCCTAGATGTATTTGATCCTCATTGCGTGGTTCTACGTGGCACTGATGATGGCGGTCGCCGAGGCCGTCAGCCCGATCGGCACCGTCCTGGGTGCGCTTGTGACGTTCTTGTTGTATGGCGCTTTGCCCATCGGCGTGTTGGGCTACATCATGGGTTCGCCCGCAAGGCGCAGAGCCCTCCAGGCACAAGAGGCGGCCGCTTCGACTGCGGCCTCAGTCGCGCCAAATGCAGACAGCGAAACGCCCCGTGACACCGTCGCGTCGGTACGAGAAAAGCCGTGAGCGATCGGTCACCGTACACCACGTTGACGAACTGTCATTGCCTGCCACGGACGTGACGCCAAGCGCCTGCAGGCGCAAGCGCGCCAGCCCTGCCAAGTCTGCCAACCACTTGTTGGCATGGGTGGGATGGGACAGAAAACAATCGGCTGCACGTTGCGCCTCTGGTGATTTGGCCGCAATGAACGCCGCCCGCACCTCAGGCCCCACCTCGAACGCCTGAGGACCAATGCAGGGGCCTAGCCAGACCCGCACCTGCGCAGGTGACACCTGAGCTTGGGTGCAAACAGCTTGCACCGTTTGCTCAACCACGCCCTCTGCCAAGCCGCGCCAACCGGCGTGGGCGGCAGCCACCACGGTACCGGCATCGTCGGTGAACAACAAAGGCAAACAATCCGCCACCATGATGGTGCAAGCCACCTGAGACACTGGGGTGATGCAGGCGTCTGCCGTGGTGCCGTCAGGGGTGTGGGCATCCAAAGTCACCACCGCCACCCCATGCACCTGCGACAAAAACACAGGCCGTGCGCCGCGCAACTGCGCTTGCAACAGCGCGCGGTTGGCCACCACGGTTGGCGGTGCATCTGACACATGGTCACCTAAATTGAACGACGCATAAGGCGCCTTTGAGAAACCACCCGAACGCGTGGTGCACACCGCATGCACCCCTGCAGGCAACGACCACTGCATAGGCCACAGTTCAGGAGAGGGGTGGGAAGCGGATGCGTCAGACATAGGTCGAGAAGCATATCGCGAACACGACGCACTCGAGGACGCGGGTGAGGCTAGAGCGGTAGACTCAAGCCTCAATTCAACCCGAGTGCTATTCCCATGATTCTTGAACTTGCTGACATCCGCATTCAACCTGGCCAACAAGCCGCTTTCGACAAAGCCATTCAGCACGGTGTAGAAACCGTGATTGCCCCCGCCAAAGGGTTCCAAGGTTACAAAGTCAACCGTGGCATCGAATCTCCCGAACGCTACCTGTTGCAAATTTTCTGGGCCACCTTGGAGAACCACACGGTTGACTTCCGCGAGTCTCCCGCGTTTGCCCAATGGCGCGCGATTGTGGGCCCCTTCTTTGCCCAACCCCCGGTGGTAGAGCACTTTGAGCTGGTCACCAAATCCAGCAACTAATTCCTGAATTCGGAGAACCTCATGAGCTACGCCTTCGCCCCCGCACCGGTGGTGTCAATTCCTGTGATCGGCAAAACGGAACGTTTCCCTGTGCATCGCATCTACTGCGTCGGTCGCAACTACGAAGAACACGCCAAAGAAATGGGCTTCACTGGCCGTGAACCGCCCTTCTTTTTCATGAAGCCCACCGACAGTTTGGTGGTGGTCAACGCAGGGGAAACCGGCAGCATGCCCTACCCCAGTCTCACCGCCAACTTGCATCACGAAATTGAGTTGGTCGTGGCGATTGGCAAAGGCGGCAAACACATCAAGGCCGCCGATGCACTGAACCATATTTACGGCTACGGTGTGGGCCTGGACATGACCCGTCGTGACTTGCAAAACGACATGAAGAAGCAAGGTCGTCCTTGGTGCATCGGCAAAGCCTTTGACCACAGCGCTCCAATGGGTCCCATCACGCCCGTGGCACAAGCTGGGGACGTGAACCATGCGGAAATTGCGCTGCAAGTCAATGGCCAAGACCGCCAACGCAGCAACGTCAGCCAACTGATTTGGAACGTGGCAGAAACCATCGAGCATCTGTCTGCCGCATGGGAGCTACAACCTGGCGACTTGATTTTCACCGGCACGCCCGAAGGCGTTGCCGCCGTGGTATCCGGTGACACCTTGGTCGGCTATGTGGCCGGTCTGGGTGAATTGAAAGTGCACATCGCCTAAGCCCATGCTGCACCGCCCCTTGATTCAGCATTGCAAAGCGTGTGGCAGCGCCGTCACCTATCGCCTTCCCGATGACGGGGACACGCGAGAGCGGGCGGTGTGCAACGCCTGTCACACCATCCATTACGAAAACCCGCTCAACGTGGTGGGCACCGTGCCAGTGTGGGGTGACAAGGTGTTGCTGTGCAAGCGCAACATCGAACCACGCTTTGGTAAGTGGACCTTGCCTGCGGGGTTCATGGAGCTAGGGGAAACCGTGGCACAAGGTGCAGCACGTGAAACCACCGAAGAAGCAGGCGCACAGTTTGAAATGCAAGAGCTGTTCACGCTGATGAATGTGACACGGGTGGGGCAAGTCCACTTCTTCTATCGCGCACGCCTCACCAGCGATCAGTTCGATCCCGGGCACGAAACGCAAGAAGCACGGCTCTTTTCAGAGCAAGATATTCCTTGGGATGACTTGGCTTTTCGCACCGTCAAAGAAACCTTGCAACATTACTTTGCCGACGCCAAAAAAGGGACATTTGAAATTCACCATGTCGACATTGTTTGACGCACCGAGCGATCAGCCAGGACAGGCTAAAAAAGACAAAAGGGTTAGTAGCGTGAGCTACTAACCCTTGGTCATTTTGGTCGGTGTGAAAGGATTCGAACCTTCGACCCCTTGCACCCCATGCAAGTGCGCTACCAGGCTGCGCCACACACCGAATCAGAGAGAAATTATAACGCGACTCAGTGCATCTCTGAGAGCAGATCACGTATTTGTATCAGCTCTTTTCGCAAAGCTTGCAGGCCTTCGTTGTTGCCGCCTACGGCCAGTGGTGGCAGTTCCACCTCATCTGAGAAATTGGCCTCCACGCCTGGGTCCATGCCTTCGTCGTCAGGCAAATCCACGTCGATCAATTCACCACCTACGCGGCGGCGGTCGCGTTCGTATTGCACCAACTCTTGCAACTTGTTGCGGGCGCCGCTGATGGTGAAACCCTGGTCATACAAGAGGTCACGAATGCGGCGAATCATCAGCACTTCGTGGTGCTGGTAATAGCGACGGTTGCCCCGACGCTTCATGGGACGCAGCTGCGTGAATTCCTGCTCCCAATAGCGCAGCACGTGCGGCTTGACGCCACACAATTCGCTCACCTCACCGATGGTGAAGTAGCGGTTTGCTGGAATGGGAGGGAGGGATTTCTCCATGAAAATCAGGGGCTTGTAAACGGGACCGCAGAGGTTACACGAAGATTCACCCTGAATCACAGAAAGCCCTTAAATTTGGCAATAAAAAAGAGGCCCGTCAGGCCTCTTTTTAATCCATGTCAACTTTGGCGTTACTCTTTGGTCGCACTGTCGCCTTGAATTTGCTCTTTCAGCTTGTGGCTGGCGTGAAACGTCACCGACCGACGGGCTTGAATCGGGATCGACTCCCCCGTGCGCGGGTTGCGCCCAGGACGCGGTGCCTTGGTACGAATTTGAAAGTTGCCAAAACTTGAAATCTTCACATCGGTGCCGTTGACCAAGCTTTGTGCAATCAGGTCAAAAAAGGCATCGATCATGTCTTTGGATTCGCGCTTGTTCAAACCGATTTGTTCAAACAACAAATCGGCCAACTGGGCTTTGGTCAGCGCGGGCGTTTCAAGGCTCTCGAAAGAAAGTTCCATACGGTTCTCTTTTTAACGTCTGATCATCACGCACGCAAACGCGCAGCCACTTGGGCCGTCAACTCGGCGACCACGGCTTGCACCACGCCATCAATTTGCGCTTCGTTCAA
>JBPCSU010000258.1:0-7852 GCA_051006815.1 Limnohabitans sp. | reverse complement strand
GCAGGGAAGGTGTGCAAGATGCTGGTCATCCACCACGAGAAGCGCTGAGCTTTCCACACACGGGCCAAGGCTTTTTCGGAGTACTTGTCCAAGCCGGTGCTGTCACCCTTCTTGTAGTGGTCGATGAAGGCGTGGTACAGGTAGTAAATGTCAGAAGCTGCGCTGTTGAGGCCACGTGCACCGGTGGGTGGCACGATGTGCGCAGCGTCTCCTGCCAAGAACAAATTGCCATAGCGCATGGGCTCTGCCACAAACGAACGCAGCGGCGCGATGGATTTTTCAATCGACTCACCGGTGATCAGTTTGTCGGCCACTTCTTTGGGCAAGCGGCGTTTCAGTTCTTCCCAGAATTGCTCATCCGACCAGTCTTCGACCTTGTCGGTCAAGGGCACTTGGATGTAGTAACGGCTCAACACCTGTGAGCGCAACGAGCACAAGGCAAAGCCACGTTCGTGCTTGGCATAAATCAACTCAGGCGACACAGGTTTGGTGCGCGACAACACGCCCAACCAACCGAAGGGGTACACCTTTTCGTATTCTTTGAGCACGTCTTGAGGAATCGACTTGCGGCTCACGCCGTGGAAGCCGTCGGCACCAATCACAAAGTCGCAATCGATGCGTTTGGATTCTCCGTTGTGGGTGTAGGTGACGTAGGGCTTGTCGCTCTTGAGGTCGTGGGGTTGCACGTCTTCGGCGTTGTGGATGACGATGCCTTTCATGCGGTCACGGGCTTCGTACAGGTCGCGTGTGAGTTCGGTTTGGCCGTACACCATCACCGAATTGCCGCCGCTGTATTTGTGCAAATCGACCCGATTCATTTTGCCGCCGTGGGCGATGAAGAAGCCGTCATGGATCTCGCCTTCTTTGTCCATGCGTTCGCCGCATTGGGCTTCGCGCATCAGCGCAGCAAAGCCGTGTTCCAACACGCCAGCGCGGATACGGCTCAGCACGTACTCGCGGGTTTGACGCTCAAGCACCACGGTTTCAATGCCCTTGAGGTGCAGCAGTTGGGACAGCATCAGGCCAGAGGGGCCGCCGCCAATAATGCAAACTTGTGTTTTCATAGTTGTCTCCATAAAAGTGTGAGGGTGCGCAGTGGCTGCCCATGACCCGAACGATAACGCGTTTAGGGGGGCTGAATACATGGCCGAAACGGGTAAATACTTGTACATTTCGAACATGCAGAAAACGCCTTCCACGATTCAGTCCTACAGCTTATTTGGCGAATCAAAACATTTGCCCGATGTGCTGCATTGCGAAACCATTGCCGACCGATCGGTTTTGCACGATTGGGAACTGGCGCCCCACCGCCACGCGCGTTTGCACCAGGTGTTGTTGGTGCGCTCGGGGGGCGGCCGTGTGAGTGTGGACGACGCCACGTTGGCGTTGACCGCAGGCTCGCTGGTCAACATCCCGCCCGGCCATGTGCATGCATTTCGTTTTGAACCTGGCACAGAAGGCTGGGTGACCACGTTTGCCGATGAGTTGATTGCCGACTTGTGCCACCGCGTGGGCGATGTGCGACGCGATTTGAGCCATGCCTGCGTGCTCAAAGCGGACAAATCGATGGCCTTAGCCGTGGCACAAATTTGGCAGGAATTTTCGGGCCATGCCAAGGCGCGTGCCTTGGTGTTGCGGGGACTGAGCGCTGTGTTGTTGGGCTGGATTTCGCGGCAAATGGGGGAGGGGGCCGTGGCCTCCCATCCCCAACGTGTGGCACCTGCTGAGTCGCGCGTGGTGCAAAAATTTGTCGATCTGATCGACCTTCATTTTTTGGAGCACTGGCAGGTCAGCGATTACGCCAAGGCGCTGGCGGTCTCGCCCACGCACCTCAGCAGGTTGGCCCGTGCCGCAACCGGGCGCTCGGCCATTCGCATGATTGAGGCGCGCATCATGCGTGAAGCGCGGCGCAATTTGGCCTACACCAACCTCAGCATTTCAACCATTGCCTACAGCTTGGGGTATGCCGATCCGGCGTACTTCACACGGGTGTTCAAACAAGACGCGGGGGTGTCGCCCAAAGCGTTCCGGGCGCAATTGGAAAGTGCCAAGCACCTCGATCACAGCAAGCGCTGAGCAATGCACGCATCAAGACTGAACATGCGTGGAACGTTGGCGCTAGACTATATGGATTTCGCGTTGTTTTTCTAAGGGTTTTATGAAAATTGCAATCGCAGGCACAGGCTATGTAGGCCTGTCTAACGGTATTTTGTTGGCACAACACCATGAGGTGGTGGCGCTGGATGTGGTGGCTGCCAAAGTAGACCAACTCAACCGAAAAGAGCTGCCCATTGAAGATGCGGAGATGGAAGACTATCTGCGCAACAAACCTCTGAACTTTAAAGCGACCTTAAACAAAGAAGACGCTTACAAAGGCGCGAGCTTTGTCATCATTGCCACTCCGACCGATTACGACCCACAAACCAACTACTTCAACACCAACACGGTGGAGTCGGTCATTGCCGATGTGTTGGCGATCAATCCCAATGCGACGATGGTAATCAAGTCGACCATTCCTGTGGGGTTTACAGAGCGGATGCGTCTGAAGTACATGACGCACAACATCATTTTTTCACCTGAGTTTTTGCGCGAAGGACGTGCATTGCAAGACAACTTGCATCCCAGTCGAATTGTGGTGGGCGACCGAGCTGGGCGCGGGCAAGAGTTTGCCGATTTGTTGATCGAAGGTGCGATCAAAAAAGACATGCCCGTTTTGTTGACTGACAGCACGGAGGCTGAGGCCATTAAGCTATTTGCCAATACTTATTTGGCGATGCGCGTGGCCTATTTCAATGAGTTGGACAGCTATGCGTCGTCGCTTGGCTTGAATTCCCGTCAAATTATTGATGGGGTGTGCTTAGACCCTCGCATTGGCAACCATTACAACAATCCCTCATTTGGTTATGGCGGCTACTGTTTGCCGAAAGACACCAAACAAATGTTGGCCAACTACGCTGACATTCCTCAGAACTTAATGCGGGCCATTGTGGATGCCAACAGCACACGCAAAGACTTTGTGGCGTTTGATATTTTGAAGCGCCAACCCAAGGTGGTGGGCATTTACCGGTTGGTGATGAAGGCTGGCAGTGACAACTTCCGCGCAAGTAGTGTGCAGGGCATCATGAAACGACTCAAAGCCAAAGGCGTTGAGGTGATTGTTTATGAGCCGGTGTTGCACGAGCCAGATTTCTTTAAATCCCCTGTTGTGAATGACCTCGCGGAATTCAAAAAACGTGCGGATTTAATTGTTGCCAATCGCCAAACGGATGACCTCGCCGATGTCACTGATAAGGTGTACACGCGAGATTTATTCGGTTCAGATTGATTTTTCGACGGCGAAGTTTAAGGCACCACCACTAAAAAAAGGCACCCGAAGGTGCCTTGTTCAGTTCGCAAGGAAGGTGCGAATTAACCGCGTGTTTTGCGACGTGCAGCAGGCTTGGCAGCCACTTTAGGGGCGTGCTTTTTCAATTCAGCCAAACCTTCTTTGGCCAATTCAGCAGTTTTCTTAGCGTTCTTGCGGGCTTCAGCCAAGGCTTTGTTGCCAGCGTCCACCGCAGCTTTGACAGCGCTCACAGCGGCTTCAGAACCTTCAGGGGCTTTTTTCAGGGTTTCGTTCAAGGCCTTGTTGGCGTTGGCGTGCGCATGGTCGAAGTGACCTTCGGCAAACGCAGCAGACTCTGCTTGGAATTCTTGTGTCAATTCGTAAGCGGTGGCAGCGAAACCAGCCAAGCTCTTGGCAGAGGTTTCCAGTTGTGACTTCAACAACTCCAGCGCAGCGGCTGGGTCTTTGACGTCCATCACGGAAGCCAGTTGTTCTTGTGCCAACTCGGCGCTGACTTTGGCTTGCTCGAGGCTGAGTTCGGTCAAGCGTTCGACTTGAGAGAAAGAGAGGTTGGCCAACTCGAAAGCCGCTTTCAAAGAAGCTTCAACTTGTGGTTTGACTTGGTTTTGCATGGGGATTTCCTTCAAAGTTAAAAACAATAAAGGAATGGTATCGGCGCAGCGCCAGAAATCAACGCTTGGCGTTCGCTTTAGAGCCGGTTCCCTAGAACCTCAGCGCGTGCACGGGCGCATGCGGCTCACATGAAGAAATAAAAGTAGATGATGGTTTGCATGCGCCTCAAACCATCGGCGCGTCCAATTTGATGCCCTGATCCATCGTAAATTCTGTCGCCATCGATGCGGCCCATTTGCGAACCCGAGGCGCTGTAGAGGCGTTCGCCATCAATGCGCCCAATCTGGCTGCCCGAGGCGTTGTACACACGGTCGCCGTCGATGCGACCCAGTTGTCGGCCTGAGCCGTCGTAAATGAGGTGTCCATCGGCACGCCCAATTTGATGGCCGGAGCCATCGTAGTAACGTTCGCCATCCACACGGCCAATTTGCCGACCACTGCCGTCATACATGCGTTGTGCGTGCACCGCACTGAGGCTGAGCCAGGTAAGGAGGAGTGCGGCGAATAAGCGTTTCATATCAGGCCTTGTGATGAAAAAGCCCGCACGAGGCGGGCTTGGTCGGTGTCACAACTGAGTGGCTCAGTTGAGGTGATCTTTCAAAGTCTTACCTGGGCGGAACTTAGGCACCTTGGCTGCTTTGATTTTGATCGCTGCGCCTGTGCGTGGGTTGCGGCCTGTGCGTGCAGCACGTTTGCCAACGGCAAAAGTACCGAAACCAACCAAGGTCACGGTGCCACCTTTTTTGAGCGTCTTTTTGACGGCATCAATCATGGAGTCGAGTGCGCGTGTCGCTGCAGCTTTAGAGATGTCTGAGTGGTCCGCGATGTGCGCGATCAATTCGGTTTTGTTCACGATTTGTCCTGTTGTCAAATTGAAGGGAATGCAGAGTGTATACAAATATTAGGGCTTTGCGGGATAGGCCACGCGATTGAGTAAACCAATCAAATCATCCAGTTGATTGACGTTCAAGCCACTCATTTGTTTTTCGGTGATCGCCAGCAGTTGGCTGCGGTCCAACGATTTGATCAGGGGGCCTAGCTGAGCAGGAGGGAGCTCGGCCACTTGTGTGGGCGACAGATTTTTCGCCACGCTGGCTGCCGATGAAATGGCTTGCGTCAGCAGAACCGGTTGTGGCGTGACCGCAGAGGCCGTGGGAATCACCACCACGGGGTTGGTCGCTTTGACGAGTTGAGCCGCACTCTGCACGGACGGCAACACAGAGGTGGGCGCCTCATTGCTGAGCTGAGCCAACTCGGCGGGGGGCGGGCTGACGTTAGACGCCGGCAGGATGCTGGCGGTTGTCGTCATCGGTCCCGTATTGGTGAGGTTGTAGTTGCTCCAATTGCCAGAGCCATCTTTTTTCGTCAGATCCGCCACATTCGCGACCGTCACGGTTTTGTTCACGCTGGGGTTGCTGGACTCAAACGTCCCAGAACCACCAATGAGCAAGGTTTCAGAGCCGACGGTCCCCGTCACTGTGTCGGTGGTGATGTTGGCCGCCGCAGAAGCGTTGTAGGTTTTGTTGTCGGCATAAATGCGCGTGAATGCAACGTCTTTCTTGGCGATGTCGGCAGTGGTGGTGGCTTGACCGGTGATGGTGTAGTTGCCGACATCGCTGCCGCCATAGCTGGAGGCCAATTGAACCGTTTTGGCGTTGCCCGCATTTTTGTCATTCGCGGTGTTGTCGGCATTGCGGAATGTGCCGCTGGCAGAGACCGTGAAGCTGTCACCGCTGACCAGTCCGGTGGTGACTACACCAGACGTGCTGACGGTGGCGGTGGCCGTGCCGTCATACACCTTGTTGGCGGCGGTGATGCCCGAGATGGTCATGGCCTTGGGGGTGATGTCGGCGGTGGTGGTGGTTTGGCCCGTGATGGTGTAGTTGCCGACATCGTTGCCGGTGTAGGTGGGCGTCAACACCACTGTTTTGCCCGTGCCCACGTTTCTGCCATCTTGCGTGTTGGCAGTGCTTTGGAAGACACCACTGGCGGCAACGGCAAAGTTGTCACCGCTGACCAACCCGTTGGTCACCACGTTGGCCGTATTGATTGAGGCTGCGGTGGTGCCGTCATACACCTTGTTGGCGGCGGTGATGCCCGAAACGGTCATGGCCTTGGCGGTGATGTCGGCGGTGGTGCTGGCTTGGCCCGTGATGGCGTAGTTGTTCACGTCAGCGCCGCCGTAGGTCGAGGTGATTTGCACCGTTTTGCCTGTGCCCACATTTTTGTCGTTGGCCGTGTTGTTTGCGTTTCGAAATGCGCCGGCCGTGTTGACGGTGACGGTATCGCCGGTGATCAAACCGGTGATGGCCATGCCCGTGGTGTTCAGCGTTGCGTTGGCCGTGCCGTCATACACCTTGTTGGCGGCGGTGATGCCCGAGATGGTCATGGCCTTGGCGGTGATGTCTGCCGTGGCGGTAGCTTGGCCTGTGATGGTGTAGTTGTTCTTGTCAGTGCCGCCGTAGGTGGAGGTCAGTTGTACGGTTTTGCCCGTGCCCACGTTTTTGCCATCTTGCGTGTTGGCGGTGCTTTGGAAAGCACCGGTGGCGGTAACGGTAAAGCTGTCACCACTGACCAACCCCGTGGTCGCCACGTTGGCGGTGCTGACCGTGGCTGCGGTGGTGCGGTCATACACCTTGTTGGCGGCTGTGATGCCCGAGATGGTCAAAGCTTTCGGGGTGATGTCGGCCGTGAGAGAGGGGGTGATCAAGTTGTAGTTGCCTGCGTCGGTGCCTGTCAGGGTATAGCCGGTGGTGATCGCTTTACCTGTGCCGACATTTTTGGAGTCAAACGTAGCCGCAGCAGAGCCGCTGAGCGACACCGTATCCCCCTGCAGTGCCGCCACAGCGGCTGTGCCCGTCAGTGTGGCGGTGGTGTTGCCATCGTAAATTTTGTTGGTGGCGGTGAGCCCCGTGATCGCCAAATTCGCTTTGCGAATTTCGGCGGTCGTGGTGGTGGACAAGTTTTGCAAGGTGTAGTTGCTGGCATCGGCACCTGTGACAGAGATGCCACCCACGGTGACGGTTTTACCGGCCGCTGCATTTTTGGTATCAAACAGAGCGGTGCTGGCAGCCAGTGTCAACACGTCGCCAGCCACTTGGTCGCTGCTCAAGCTGTAGGTGGCTGTGCGCGTGGTGTCGTAGGTTTTGTCGTTGGCGGTGGCCGTCACGGCCAAGATGCGCGGCGTGACGTTGGCCGATGTTTGCGCTTGGTTGGTGATGTTGTAGTTGCCCGCATCGCTGCCGCTGTAGCTGCTGGTCAAGGTCACAATTTTGTTCGTGCCCACGTTTTTGTTGTCGAACACGCCCGTGGCAGAGACGTTCACCACGTCGTTCGTGAGTAAGCCTGTTTTGACTGCGCTGGCCGTGCTCACCGTGGCAGAGGTGGTGCCGTCGTAGGTTTTGTTCGCGGCAGTGATGCCTGAAATGCTCAGAGCTTTGGTGGTGATGTTGCCGGTGGTGGTGGCTGTGGTGTTGGCCAGGCTGTAGTTGCCTGCGTCTGTGCCGGCAATCGAAATACCCGCCACCGAAACAGTTTTGCCGGTGCCGGCATTTTTATCGCTGAAGCTGGCGCTGGTGCTTGCAATCGTCACCACATCGGTGCCAGCAATTTGGGTGGAGTTGCCCACCACCGTGGCAGCGGTGGTGCCGTCGTATTCTTTGGTGGTGGTGGTGAACGCCGCCGTCAGTGACTTGGCGGTGATGTTGGCGGTGGCGCTGCCTGTGGTGCTGGTGATTGCGTAGTTGTTGCCGTCTGTGCCGCCCAGTTGCACGCCCGTGATGCTGACGGCTTTGTTGGTGCCGACGTTTTTGTTGTTGAAGGTCGCCGTCGTAGGCGTGAACGTGACGGTGTCCCCACTGATGATGTCCGTCGATGTACCGCTCACCGTAGCGG
>JBPCSU010000257.1:0-4201 GCA_051006815.1 Limnohabitans sp. | reverse complement strand
CTCGTCCACCACCAAGGCCATGTGGTTGCGCGTGTTTCTGAATTCGCGCAGCAAGTCGTTCAGGCTTTTGCTTTCCGGCACAAACACCGGCGGACGCAACAGGGTGCGGATGTTGAGCTCGGGTGCTCGTTGCAGCTTGAGCAAGTCTTTCGCCAACAAGATGCCGACCAAGTTGTCGCGTTCACCTTCGTACACAGGAAATCGTGAGTGGCCCGTGTCGATCACCTGATGCAAGCTGTCTTCCAGCGGGGCGTCGAGGTTGATCAAATCCATGCGGGGGGCCGCCACCATGACGTGACCGGCTGTGAGGTCCGCCATGCGCAACACGCCTTCAAGCATGAGGCGGCTTTCAGCGCCAATGACTTGGTTGTCTTCTGCGTCAGAGAGCGCGTCAAGCAGCTCTTCGCGGGAGTCGGGTCCGGGGTGTAGGAACTCGACCAAGCGCTGCCAATAGCTGCGCTTGTCTTCTTTTTCTGTCTCGCGGGGATTCGGGGGTATCACAGTGTTGCAGCGCGGGCTGCGGGAGTCTCACAAGCCTTAAGCATAGCCCATGAGACAGCGCATCCGTTACTCGGCCGACTGGTGGCGGGCTTTGCGCACGCCTTGGCGAATCTCTTGAACTTTCTCTAAGAAGTTCCAAAAACGCTTGGCATCTTCTTTGATGCTGTAGTTGGTTTTGGCGAACTGGTCGGCCACCAACTCGGTCACGCGGCTGTCCAAGTCGCGCTCGGGCAAACGCAGAAAGGCTTCGGTCTCGGAACCATCGCGCTCGATGGTGGCGCCACCTTTGCGTGCGATGCGGATCATGGGGGCGTTCTCGCTGAGCGCGTGGATGTACATCTGGTACACCTTTTCGTTGCGCGCATGAATGACCGCACGTTCAAACAAACGTGCGCCATAGCCACGGCCACGGGCATAGGCCAACACCGACACGCCGAACTCGGCGCTGGACTCACGACCGGGGTCTTGCATGAGCGCCAAATGGGCCATGGCCACGATGTCGAGGTTGCGGTTGAAGATGCCGTAAATTTCGTCGCGCTCGAAGTTCAGACCCGCGACATAGCGTTCGATGTGCTCGTCGGTCGCGGTGTAGCCAAAGCGCAGATAGCGGTCGTACTCGGACAAGGACAGCAAGTGCGCCAAGATTTTGGGCAAATGCTCCGAACTGAGCGGCGCAATAGGAACCAACACCCCGTCTGTACGCGGAGCGAGCTCTTGGGAAACACCAGCGAAACGAAGCATTTGGCGCCCGCCTTCTAAGGTTGTCTTTGCAAGAGTGTGTACAAGAGTCATGGATCAATTATAAGGGTTTTCCCTTATTCTTTCTCTATTCTGACGTCTCTTTTGAGTGGGGACTCTAATTTGCGCCTGTAACGCGCAGCACACCCAAATGGCCAAGTCTGTAGCTCGGGTGCAAAAATGCAAGCCTATGCACTCTCTTCCCGCTGGCGTTACTTTTTTTGAACGAGGTTGGCTGTCTTCTAACAACGTGCTCATTTGCGATGACACGCAAGCCATCTTGGTCGACACGGGCTATTGGACGCACGCCCAACAAACACACGCCTTGGTGGCGCAAGCCTTGCAGGGGCGTCCACTGACGCACATCGTCAACACCCATTTGCACAGCGACCATTGCGGAGGCAATGCCCATTTGCAGCAGGGCTATCCGCAGGTACAAACATTCATTCCACCCGGCCACGCGCCGTTTGTTGACCAATGGAATGCCGCGGCACTCACCTACACACCCACCGGTCAACACTGCCCCCCGTTTGTCAAAACCGGCGTGCTGAACAACGGCGATTGCTTGCCTCTGCAACACACCACATGGCGTGTGCATGCTGCGCCGGGGCATGACCCGCACTCGGTGGTGTTGTTCAACGAAGAAGAACGCATCCTCATTTCGGCAGATGCGCTGTGGGAAAACGGGTTTGGTGTGGTGTTTCCCGAAATTGAAGGCATTGCCGCCTATGACGAAGTTGAGGCCACGCTCGACATCATTGAACAGCTACAACCTCGACTGGTTTTACCCGGACACGGCGCCGTCTTCAGCGATGTGCCCGAAGCCCTTGCACGCGCCAGAAGCAGACTGGCGCAGTTCCGCAATGCCCCCGACAAACATGCCAGCTACGCGGCCAAAGTGCTGATCAAGTTCAAGCTGTTAGAGCTTCAACAAATCAGCATCGCTGACTTTATGACGTGGGCTCAAGCCAGCAGCTATTTGCAGTTGTTGCACGCCAGCTATGGTGCGGGCATGGCCTTCACCGATTGGGTACACACCTTGCTCGCGGGGCTGGAAAAAGCAGAGGCATGCAAACTGACGCATGACGGGGACATCGTCAATCTGTAAACAAATAGGGGGCCGAAGCCCCCTTTTGTTTGATAGTGATGCGTTGATTAACCCAAGATCACCTGTCCATTTGCCACCAAGTGGTTGAGCGTGTCGTTCAACCCATTCAAGCTGCCGTTGGTGAACACAATGGTTTCCGCCGGTGCTGCAAAGTTGCTGCCACCTGTGGTGTCGACCTTGAACACCGCATCGTTGCCGCTTTGGGTGAGCTGCAAGAAGCGCGACAAATCGGCATCGGTGCTGCTGGCCGTGAGGCCTGCGCCTTTGAGCAATGCCGACAAATCGAGCGCATCGTTTTGCGATGCTTTGAAGTCGGTCACCGTCAAGGTGCCGGTGCTGCCCTGGGCCAAGCGGAACACATCGCCACCGGTGCTGCCCGTCAGTGCGCTAGCGCCTTGGGGCGCCACCAGCACTTGGCGGCTATCGGTTTGGAACGTCCAGTCGGCCAAGCTGTGGTAGTTGCCATTCGCATCTGTCCAGCTGGATTGCAAGATGACGTTGTTGCCGTTTTCACCACCTGCCGCATTCAGCGCATTCAGGTTGAACGAGGTAATGCCCAGGTCGGTCAAGCTCTTGAGTTCGCCGGCATCTGTCACGCCATCGGTATTGGCATCGACCCACACCTTGAGGTTGGCAAACACGGCGTCTTGCGCATCAATCACGCCATCGCTGTTGGCGTCGTATTGGCGCAAGGCGGCATAGCCGTCTTTGGCCTTGCTGCCGTCAGCCAGCGTGGTGCCGCTGCCGAACAGCTCGGTGCCGTTGTCAATTTTGCCGTTGTGGTTCAAGTCCAAAGTCAACAGGCCGTCGTGGGCATCGACCCAGCCGGTGCGCTTGAGTGCACCATTGGCTGCCACATCAAACACCACACCCGCCGATTGCCCCACGGTGTGGATGCCATCGCCATTGAGGTCAAGCACCAGTGGCGTAATGCCGGTCGAAGACAGGGTGACTGCCGAGGTAGCCGCCGTGCTGACATTGCCAGCGGAGTCGGTAGCCGTGACGCTGAAGGTAGGCGTGCCCCCTGCCGCTGTGGTCATGACAGCTTGCACTGCGTCCGCCAAGGCTTGCAACTCGACTGCGGTGTCTACAGCTGTACTGCTCTTGGCATCAATCACACTGCCCAAGAGGCTTACTTCTGCCGTCGTGTCAATGCCATTAATGCCCACGTTGGTGTAGTCGCTTGCAGTTGGCGCTGTGCCGTTGCCTGCTGTTCCGTCTGCCGCTGCAAGGATGCCCACCTCTTTAACCGACGTGATTTGTTCGGTCGTGCCGTTAGGAAGAGTTTTGGTGAAATTGATTTTCATAGAGGTTACCTGCGTGTGATGAGTACAAAAATTGATTTCTGATCATCACGCACATGCAACCATTTAGGTTACTAAACAACTCTAATTAGCAATACTTTTTTCCTTTGAATTTGAATAACGCTGTAACCTCGCGCAGTCAAAATCAGAAAAGGAGGAGTTGAAAAAAACAAAAACCCCCACTCGTTTGAGTGGGGGTTTTTGAGGGCTGTAATAGCCTGACGATGTCCTACTTTCACACGGGAACCCGCACTATCATCGGCGCTAAGTCGTTTCACTGTCCTGTTCGGGATGGGAAGGAGTGGTACCAACTTGCTATGGTCATCAGGCATAACTTGTTGTCACCTTGACTGAGTCAAGGCAACGAATTCATAGAGCTTTTATCAGATTAATTTTGAATGCGTCACTTGGCATAACTTCCTTGATCACAACGGATCAAAGTTATAGGGTCAAGTCGCACGAGCAATTAGTATCAGTTAGCTTAACGTATTACTACGCTTCCACACCTGACCTATCAACGTCCTGGTCTTGAACGACTCTTTAGGGGGCT
>JBPCSU010000256.1:0-8691 GCA_051006815.1 Limnohabitans sp. | reverse complement strand
GGGGTGACCCATGTCTTCCACAGTTCGCGCACCGTCGCGCAAACCAGCAAATAAGTTTTCCGACAATCCGGGTTCCATCACCACGGGTTGGCCGGGTTGGCTTTGTTGCAACACGTTATGCAACAGTTGTTCCAACGAAGGCTCCAAGGTCATCACTTGCAAACCGCTGTCGTTGTCGACCAAGCTTTGCATGATCATGCGACCCAACTTGGGACGCACCATGGCGGTCAGTTGCTCGGGGTCTTGCGTGCGGGTGCTGGCCTCGGTCAAGGCTTCGGCAATGGTGCGCATGTCACGAATAGACACCGACTCTTGCAACAAGTTTTGCAAGGTGCGGGTCAAGATGCCAAGTGACAACTTGCCAGGCACCAGGTCTTCCACAATCTTGGGTGACTTGGCGGCCAGTTTGTCGAGCAATTGTTGGGTTTCGTCGTGGCTCAACAAGTCAGAGGCGTTTTCGCGCAACACTTTGTTGAGGTGGGTTGAAATGGCGGTGGCCGCGTCGACCACGGTGTAGCCCAGTGTGCGGGCTTGGTCGCGTTGTGCAGGTTCAATCCACACAGCCTCTAAACCAAACGCAGGTTCGCGGGTGGCAATGCCTTCGAGCGTGCCGTACACATGGCCGGGGTTGATGGCGAGTTCGCGACCGACTTTGACTTCGCCTTTGCCACGCACGACGCCCTTGAGGACGATGTGGTACGCGTCGGGATCGATGTTCAGGTCATCACGGATACGCACGGGTTGGACCAAGAAGCCCAACTCGGCAGACAATTTTTTGCGCACACCTTTGACGCGCGTCATCAGTTCACCGCCCGTTTCGGCGTTGACCAAAGGAATCAAGCCATAACCAATTTCCAAACCAATGAGGTCGACTTGGTCCACATCGTCCCAGTCGAGTTCTTTGGGGGCGTCGGTGGGGGCGGCTTCTTTTTCGGCTTGTTCGGCCTGTTCGTCTTGCACTTCTCGCGCAATGATCATGAGGCCCAAACCAGCCGATGCAGCCGACAAGGTGATGAACATCAAGTGCGGCATGCCGGGCACCATGCCAAAGATCAACAAGATCACAGCCGAGATGAACAAGGCGGTGGGATTGGCCAACTGAACAGAGGCTTGTTCAGAAATAGATTCAGCCGTGGTCACGCGCGTCACGATGATGGCCGTGGCCAGTGACAACAACAAAGATGGAATCTGTGCCACCAAGCCGTCACCAATGGTGAGCAAGGTGTAGATGCGACCGGCTTCGGCCACAGGCAAGTCATGCTGGGCCACACCGATGATCAAGCCACCGATCAAGTTGATCAACAGAATCAACAAGCCGGCCATGGCATCACCGCTGACGAATTTAGAGGCACCGTCCATCGAACCGAAGAAGTCTGATTCTTGGGCCAGTTCAGCACGGCGCTGCTTGGCGGTTTCTTGGTCGATCACGCCGGCGTTCAAGTCCGCGTCAATCGACATTTGTTTACCGGGCATGGCATCCAAGGTGAAACGGGCGTTCACTTCAGAGACGCGGCCTGCACCTTTGGTCACCACCACAAAGTTGATGATCATCAGGATCGCGAAGATGATGAAACCGACCACATAGTTACCGGCGATCACAAACTCGCCAAAGGCCTGCACCACCTTACCGGCAGCATGGGCGCCTTCATGGCCGTTGACCAGCACCACGCGGGTCGACGCCACGTTCAGCGCCAAGCGCAACATGGTGGCAAACAACAAAACAGTGGGGAAGGATGAAAACTCAAGCGGTTTGCGTGTGCCGATGGCGATCATGATCACCACCAGGCTACAAAGAATATTAAAAGTAAACAAAAAGTCCAACAACAGGGGAGGCAATGGCAAGACCAGCATTGCCATGATGACGAGCACCACCACCGGAATACTTAGTCCGGAGAGGTCAAATTTCGACAAGTTGTGTCGAATCGTTGACAGAGTGAGTGTGCTCATGACAGAAATCCAGTTGAAATTGGAACGTTTAGTTTTCTTCTTGCCCCAGAAAAACCTCTCGGGCAAGTTGATTAAGCAATCGATGTGCCAAGTCAAACTGACAGTCCTGTGCCACTCCGCCGAAAGCGGCAAGGACTGACCTGTCACGGTTCTTGCTTAACTCCTTGGCAAACTCGTTTAAAGACCACCATGAACCTGTCCAGCTATCTTCAAATGCCGCCGGCACCCAACGTGCCAACCAGCACCAGTAGCCTCACGCCACAAGGCGTGCGCACTGGGGCGGGCCCGTCTGCGGGTGGCAATATGGGCTTTGATTTCGCCCAGGTGATGGCGCGTCAGATTCAACGCTTGGCCCCCCAAGAGCGGCAAAGTCTTGCCGCTGAGGCACTGCAAAACCCTGAACCAGCGGCACGAGAACAAGAAATTTCGCGTTCTGAGGCCCCTCGCCATCAGAATCAGACCGATCGCTCTGATCAAGAAGCACGCAAAGCGCGTACCACCGACCGAGACACACAAGAAGACGACAACGAAGACACGCAGGCCACATCACGCACACGTCCGCGCGCACGTCCGAGCGCTCAGAAAACAAACACGACCGATATCACGTCCTTGCTTGAAGGAATGCCTGCGGTCGCGGTGACTGCCTCTCACCAACCAGCGGAGACTGCCAGCAGTGACAACACCACCACGTCTGTTGCCGCAGCTGTGACACCTCTGCAAACGATTGAGCTGAGCCCGCAGGTGCGCATCATCACCGACCCCAAAACAGCGCCAAGCCCCGAAAGCTTGGCCGCCTTCGCCAAGTCGATGGGCCTGGATGAGTCCACGATTCAAAATTTATTAGGTCAACAACCGGCCATCGCTTCCGGCGTTACCCCCACAACAGGAGAAGTCGCTGCCACGGGGGTGCCCAGTCCCGCGCTGACACAACTGCAAGCCAGCATGGGGGCGCTGACCCAACCCGCCCACGCCGCAGCACACCTGTCGCCCATGCACAGCGAGGGCGCGGCCAACCTCCAACAGCTGACCGCCATGACCACCGCCGTCGCCACACCAGAGCCCGTCATCTCTGGCGCAGGCTTGGCGCTGAGCGCCAGCACCTTGCAGGCACCCGCAGCGCCTGGCTTGACGCCCACCGACATGGCGGCGATCCAACAAATTCAAATCACCGTGTTGCCTGCCGCTGTGTTGCCGGTCAATGCTGCCCACAGCAACACCCCCATGCCCAGCACGCTCGACATGTTGTCGCTCCTTGGCTCGGGCGTGGATGAACAAGATGTCAGCGCGTTGCTAACCCGTTTTTCAGCAGAAACCGGCAGCGACGGCCAGCCATCTGAGCACCATGAATCGCACAGCGAAAGTGGCAACAGCTTTGGCAGTTTTTCTCAGGCTTTGGCACGAAACAACAACACCGCCAATGCGGCAACACCTACCGCTGCAGCAACAGCACCAAGCATGACTGAGGTCTACGACCAGCTCAGCGACAAGATGGCAACCGAGCTTGCCGCGCGCATGCACAAGCAGCTCAGCGACGGTGAATGGAAGATGAAATTTGGTCTGCGCCCCGCCAACTTAGGGGGCGTCGAAATTCATTTGGAAATGAAAGACGGCAAACTCGATGCCGTGTTCCATGCCGACAATCCCTTGACGCGCGATTTGCTGCAAAACAGCAGCCAGCGCCTGCGCGAAGCACTTGGAAACTTTGGCATTAATGCCGGGCAAGTGCAGGTGGGTCAAGGGGGCGGTAATAGCCAACAAAACGCGTCTGGAAATTCGGGACGACAACCCCAAGTTAGAGACAATTCAACATCGCAAGTCAACGGCTCCGACAGCGCCACCAGCGCTCCCTCGGCCCGCAGCAAGGCCCATGCGTCCTTGCTTGACCTCTATGCATAACTCACGCATGACAATCTGAACATTAGGAGAACGATATGGCAGAAGCAGAAGCAGCACCCGCAGAAGAAGCGGTCGAAGGCGAACCGAAAAAGAAGAAGCCGATTCTTTTGATCTTGGTGATCGTGTTGTCCGTGATCATCCTGATCATGTCAGTGATGTTCGGCACCTTGTATTTCTCTGGTTACTTCGAGCACAAGAGCGAAGCAGCCGCCCACGAAAAAGTGGACGAGCTAGAGAAAGAGGCCGAGAACGCACACAACGCCACACCCGAAGGTCCCTCGAAAGTGAAGAAGGAAGCCGAAGCCACGCGCTTTGAGAACACCTATCTTCAGATCGACAAAGAGTTCATGACCAACATCACGGGCTCGAAAAAGGTGATGGTGGTGCAGATCGCGATCATGACCCACTACGACTCACGCGTGTTCGACAACGTGAAGAAGCATGAATTTGCCATTCGCTCTGCGGTGCTCGACGTGATGCGTCAAAGCACCGAAGCCGATGTGGCGAAGCCTGACTTCCGCACCGAACTGGCCGCCAAGATCAAAGTGGTGATGAACGAAATGCTGATGAAGTACGAAGACTTCGGCGGCATCGAAGACGTGTTCTTCACCTCATTTGTGATGCAGTAACTCTGAACCCACCATGAAATCTAACCTGCTCTCGGACGAAGAACTGGCCGCGCTGTCGGAAGGCGTGCGCGACGGTTCGATCGAGACCGACACTGGCTTCAACAACAGTGTGCGGGTGCGTAAACACGACCTGGCGAGCGAAGACAGCAGCTTGGGGGTGAACGTTTCGTCGATCGACATGATCAACGAGCGCTTCATTCGCTTGTTCCGTCTGGGCTTGCTCGAAGTGCTGCGCACCAGCCCACGTGTGAACCCCACACGCGTCCAGATTTTGAAATTTGGCGACTACCTGAAAGGTCTGCGTGCGCCGCTGTCGGTGAACATCGTTCGCATGAACCCGCTGCGTGGCAACTCGGTGATCATCATCGACCCCAACGTGGTGTTCAGCTCGCTCGACAGCTTCTTTGGCGGGTTCGGCAAAGGCGTGGGGGAATTGCCTCCCGGGCGTTTGTTCACACCCACCGAGTCACGCATCATCAAAATCATTTTGGAAGTGTTCTTCCGTTCCCTCACGGAAGCGTGGGGCCCGCTGATGCAAATTGAATGCGAACACGTGAGCTCGGAAATCAACCCGCAGTTCGCGCAGATCGCTGACGAAAACGATTTGGTCGTCTTGAGCCGATTCGAGGCCGACGCCACCGCCAGCGGTGGCAAAGGCTTCATCGATTTGGTCTACCCCTACGCTACCTTGAAGCCGATTCGCGAATTGCTCAGCAGCCGCGTGCAAAGCGGCGAAGGCAACGAAGAGTCCGACCGCAAATGGCGCAAAGACTTGGCATCCGCTGTGGGCGATGCGAAGCTGGAATTGCAAGTCACCATGGGTGAAATCAAAACCACGCTGCACCACTTGAACCACTTGCAAGAAGGCGATTTGTTGTTCTTCAAGAAGGATGACACCGCGCTGATGAGCACCAATGGTGTTCCCGCTTTCCACGTCAACGTGGGCACGCGCGGCTCCCAAGTGGCCGTACAAATTGACCACGAACACGTTCACGGCAAAACCTGAGACAGGAATACATCATGACCGACGAAAAAGAAAACCCAACCCCCGAACACGACGAAGCCGAAGCGGCAGCCGCTGAAGCAGAGCACGAGACGCACGAGGAAGCTGAAGCCCACGCTGACGACAGCGAACCCAGCTTGGAAGACTTCAAGCCCACGATGCCCGGCAATATCAATCCCGAGGTGTTGCAAAACATCGTCGTGAACTTGTCGATCGAAGTGGGTCGTGCCCAAATCAAGATCAAAGACCTGATGCGTCTGACGCAAGGCAGCGTGGTCGAACTCGACCGCATTGCCGGCGAGCCCCTGGACTTGTTGGTCAACAACTCGGTGGTGGCGCAAGGCGAAATCGTGTTGGTGAACGACCGCTACGGTGTGCGTTTGACACGTGTGGTGCCCTCGTCTGAGCGCCTCAAGCTGATCTAAACCCAACGCTGTTGCCTGAGGCACCGACTGCGCCAGTCGTGTGCCTCTTTTTGTCTTTGAACCATGCATGCTGATCTGATTGACCGTCACGCCATCCAACGCTTGCGCGAAGTCTGCAAGCTCTACCGTGCGCGTGCCGCGCGCTTGTGCGGCCTGACGGAAGCCCAGATCATGGACCTCGAAACCGGTGGCTACAGCCACTTCACCTCGCGCGAGATGAAGCTGCAAGCCGCACTCAAATTCGCCATCACCCTGAGCGGTGCACAGCCCAACGGCATGCCCGTGGTGAGTGTGTTTCGCGCACATGCCGCGGCCGATTTAGGCATGCCACTCCCCCCTGTGAAGCTGGAGAAAGCCACACCACCAGCGCCGAAGCCCAAGTTTCCAGACACACCCGAGTTCTACAAACTGTTGTTGATCTTTGTGGTGATGGTGTTTTTGCTGGTCGCCGTGGCCATGCCTTTGCTCTACACCCTGCCCTCCCCACCGCCCAAGTTGTCTTGAGTGGTGATTCGGTTTGTCCATAAAAAAAAGCCAGCCCGAAGGCTGGCTTTTTTGTTGTGCGAAGGTTCTCGGTGAGGATCAGTTCGCGTTGATCTTGCGACCATTCAATGGCTGCACAGGACGTGCGTTGCGCTTGAAGGGGAAGTCCATGACTTGTTTCTTGCCAATGTCCACCGTGGTCTTCAAGATGTAGAAGGTCACGCCTTCGGTACAAGGCGGCGTGGTCAACGAACCTTCGTAGCTGTAGTGTGTCAGTGCGGCAGGCACCAAGCTGCTGGGGTCAAACTTGACTTTGTCGACCACCACTTCAGGGCCTTCAGACTTGGGTGCGTTGTTCCACAAAGTTTGGATCGCTGCGTTGTCTTTGCCATCGTTGAGCAAGACACCCAACACAGCCAGTTTGCCGTCGGCGTTTTTGTGCACAAAGTGCGCCACCATGGCCATGGGCTTGCCGTCGATCTGCTCTTCGCTGGGACGGTGGAAGTGGAATTGCAACAGGTTGTACACATCCTTGTTGATCTTCAAGGTGCTGCCTGGCTCCACGTTCACTTGGATGGTGTGACCGTTGTTCAAGATTTTCAGCGGGCCTTCTTTGTAGTTGACCACCAACACATCCTTCGATTTCTCAAAGGGACCGGTGATGTTCAAAGGCGATTGCTTTTGACCTTTGCCGCAAGTGGGGAACTCATCGCCCCAGTTTTCTGGGCCCATGTCACCGGCGTAGTCCCAGTGGGCGTGGCCTTTTTTATGGGCTTTGTCTTCTTTTTCAGCGGCACAGTCAGCCAACACTTTGACTTTTTGGCCGGCAGCCGCCAAGGCGTTTTGCGCTGCACAAATCGACTTCAAGCGAGAAGACCACTCGGCCATCTCCAAGGCTTTTTGGAAGGTGCTGACGGTTTCAGGATCTTCCGCGCCTTTGGTCAACAAGCGCAATGCGCCCAAGCCCAATTGGCGTTCGCTGGTGACCGGACCTTTTTGGGCCTTGATGAAGGCTTCGTAGTCTTGCAACACCACGCCATTGCTGAACGCATCTTTGACTGCGGCCAATTGCTTGGAGGCAGGTTCCGCTTCTTCGAGCTTTTCTTTGGCTTCTTCCAATTCCTTGGTCAGCTTTTCGAGCTCTTCTTGCGCTTCGGTCATGCCTTCGCTGGCGTCGGTCAGCTCGTGCATGATGTGGTTTTTACCGGAGTAGCTCCAGTAGCCGAATGCCAAAGCGCCTGCGAGGAGCAGACCCATGACGACTTCGAGAATCAGGCGTAAATATTGTTTCATGGCCATTCACTTGAGTGGGTGCATCAGATAAAACCCAAAAGCAACGCGCAACGCAAGCTCCTTTTGGGCAGGTGAGTGGGTATCGGCTTGACCAGGGCCAAGCTTTAATCGCCACCAAGACCGGCAAATTATTGCCGCAACTGAGTGACGCAAGAAATGTGCACGCCAGATACCCGACACTACAATCTTGGCTTCTTTCACAGCCTCTGGATCAACACCATGAACCGCTGCTTTTATCCCCACGGGGAGGCTCGCCCATGAGCCGCAAAGTCTTTATCAAAACCTTCGGTTGCCAAATGAACGAGTACGACTCGGACAAGATGGTCGATGTCTTGGGAGAAGCCCAAGGCTACGAAAAAACCGACGACCCCGAACAAGCCGACCTGATCGTTTTCAACACCTGCTCGGTGCGCGAGAAAGCACAAGAAAAAGTGTTCTCCGACCTCGGCCGCGTGCAACACCTGAAAGCCAAGGGCGTCAAGATTGCCGTGGGCGGTTGCGTGGCCAGCCAAGAAGGCGACACCATCATTGCCCGCGCCCCTTATGTGGACGTGGTGTTTGGCCCGCAAACCTTGCACCGCTTGCCCGAGTTGCTGAACCAACGCGACTCGTTGGAGCGCCCACAAGTGGATATCAGCTTCCCCGAAATCGAAA
The DNA here is from genome assembly GCA_051006815.1 of Limnohabitans sp. Taxonomy (GTDB): domain Bacteria; phylum Pseudomonadota; class Gammaproteobacteria; order Burkholderiales; family Burkholderiaceae_C; genus Limnohabitans. The sequence goes on along the minus strand of JBPCSU010000256.1, from coordinate 361 downwards.
AGTTTGACCACTTGCCCCCCGCCCGCGTTGAAGGCGGCAGCGCCTTTGTGAGCATCATGGAAGGCTGCAGCAAGTACTGCAGCTACTGCGTGGTGCCCTACACCCGTGGCGAAGAGGTGAGCCGTCCGTTTGACGACGTGTTGGTTGAAGTGGCCGGCTTGGCCGCACAAGGGGTGAAAGAAGTCACGCTGCTGGGTCAAAACGTCAACGCCTACCGTGGCGCCATGGGCGGCACCGCCGAGATCGCCGACTTTGCGCTGCTGATTGAGTACGTGGCCGAGATCCCCGGCATCGAGCGCATCCGCTACACCACCAGCCATCCCAACGAGTTCACCCAACGCCTGATTGATGTGTACGCCAA
>JBPCSU010000255.1:0-3986 GCA_051006815.1 Limnohabitans sp. | reverse complement strand
CTGCCTGTTTAAATTTGCGGTCAGATACCAAAGCCGCACCCATAGACTTACGGGCATTGACATACGAAATCGCCTCATCAGCCGCATTGCCGGCCTTGAGGGTTTTGATGGTTTCTTCAGCCAACATCACCGCCTCAGCAGCGCGCCCTTGTTCAGAAACAATGCGCGTGAGTCGGTTCAACGCATTAGCGACTTCAGTGGAATTTTTATTGAAAACCTCCAGCATCAGAGCCAAGCCATCTCTGGCATTCACTTCAGCCTCGACCAAGCGCCCTTGCATCAATATGGCATGTGACAAGTCCAGTTGGCGATATGCAAGATCTTGTTTAAACCCCAACCTCTGACGACTTCTCAAGGTTTTGGCGTCATCCGTGGTCGCCATCGGCGTTGCTTCAATCTGTTCCCAATTTTCTCGGCGTAAACGAATCCCACGTCTCAAAGAGCGCTCCGCCTCCACCCACTTACCTTGGTACATGAAATAGATGCCGCGTGAGGCCTCTAAGTCAGCCTCCAATGATTTCACATATAAACCTAGATTGGGAGATCCTCGCAAAATGACCATAGTTGCTTCAGCTTCACGCAGCGATTTTTCTGCCGCCTCAAAATCACCCAACTGCGAATAGAAACCAACCGCCAAACGGTTGATGAACATGTAGTTTCCCAAAATGTTTCTATTAATGCTGCTTCGTGCTTTTTCTATCGCCTCAATGGCTTTGATCATGCTGCCACCGCGTTGCTCAAAACGCGCCAATGTCGACCAATCATTCACCATAAACTGAGGAATTGAGCTCGGATATTTGCTCGTGACCAACCGCATGTCTTGTATGGCTAGCGCAATTTGCCCCATACGTTGATGCGCTTCTGCTCGTTGCAAATAGTATTTGCGCAGCTCTGCGGAATCCGTTGTTTGCGGCACAGGCAGGGCAATGACTTCTTTGGCGCGCGCAACCTCTGCTTCATCTACCTTGCCGTTTTCAACCGCACGAATCACATCTTTGATCGTGCGCGGTGGCGCTTTGAATGCCACGACTTCCTCTTCTGCAGAAGCGGCCGATTTCGCGTCTTGCGCAAAACCACCGCCACTCGCCAAGGCGAATAGCAATCCCACTGTGGACAAGACATGTTTTTTATTCAACCACGACATAAGCAGTCTCCGCAGGTAATCTTTAAGCCATCGTAATTATCAGAATAAAAACTGTCTATACGGCCTGCCCCTGCCAAAAATCTCTCTAATCCGCCTTGATCTTGGCGTTTGCCACCACCGGACGCCAGCGTTTGATTTCACTTTGTATCAACTGCCCAAACACCTCGGGTGAATTGGGTGAAGCCACGGCGCCTTCGGTTTTCAGGCGTGCCACCATCTCGGGCGCAGACAAGCTGGCATTGATCACTTGGTTGAGTTTTTGCACCACCACAGCAGGCGTACCAGCGGGCGCCACCAAGCCATACCATTGGTCCGCTTCAAAGCCGGCCAAACCTTTCACGCCAGACTCGGCCAAGGTGGGGACATCGGGCATGGCGTCCATGCGTTTCGGGCTCGATACCGCAATGGCACGCAACTTACCCGCCTTCACCATCGGGATGATGGCGGGCGCCCCGGTGAACACCATTTGAATTTGCCCGGCCACCGCGTCGGCCACCGACGGCGCTGTGCCACGGTAAGGTACATGCACCACGAAGGTTTGCGTGACCCATTTGAAATACTCGGTCGCCAAATGCGCCGCGCTGCCATTGCCACCCGAACCGTAATTGACTTGCCCCGGATGCGTCTTGAGGTAGTTCACCAACTCGGTGGTGTTTTTGACCGGCAGGGACGGATGCACGGCCAACACATTGGGCACGCGTGCCACCCAAGCCACAGGCACAAACGACTTCACAGGGTCATACGGCAAATTGGGATACACCGACGGGGCCACGGCCAAGGTGCCCACATGGCCCATCAACAGGGTGTAGCCATCGGCGGGGGCTTTGGCCACGCGGTCGGCCCCGATCGTGCCGCCTGCGCCAGCGATGTTTTCGACCACCACCGTCGCGCCTGTGGCTTCGGTTATTTTTTGCCCCAAGGTGCGCGCCAACACATCCGGACTGCCGCCGGGCGTGAAGGGCACCACGATGCGAATCGGTTTATTGGGATAACTCGGATCAGCCCCAGCCAAGGGGCTCATCAACGCGGCAACGAGCCACGGGATAGATTTCAAAAGAATGGCACGCATGCAGGTCTTTGTAGTGGGGGAGCTTGCATTGTGCGGTCAACCATGCCACTCAGCCATGGGCCCAAACCCCGAGCACTCATGAAAAACGCCCCATGAGGGGCGTTGTTGCTAGATAGCTGGCGGCCCAAAAGGGATTGTTTAACTAACTCGCACAGATTTCAGGACCCCTATTTTTGGCCGCGTCGGGGATTCGAACTTCCCTCCCCTGTACAAGTCAGCTTTGGACCCATTTCCGACATTTGAAGTCAGAGCAATCAGCCGCCCGCAGCGATTAACGCATCGTTCCGTTTCACTGGGGTGTAGCGCCAGACCTCTTGATCACGCGTCCCCACTTTTCGAGCTCGCTCAGGTTGAAATCAGCCAGCTGCTTGGGTGTGCTTGTCATCGGTTCGAGACCGATTGCGGCGAATTTGCTGGCGAACTCCGGCTTGGCCATGGCTGACACAATGGCTTTGTTTAGGCGATCAACCACGGGCTGTGGTGTGCCTGCGGGTGCGTACATAGCGTACCAAGCTAACAGCTCGAATCCTTTGAGTGTGTTCGCGATCGGAGGTACTTCCGGCATCAGCGCAGACGGCTTGGCGCTGCTCACGCCTAGCGCCTTGACCCGCCCTGCCTTGACTTGAATCGACCCCGTGGCCATGTCGGTGAACATCATGTCCACCGTGCCAGCCATCACGTCCTTGAGGCCGTCCGGTATGGATTTGTAGGGCACGTGAATCATGTCGATATCGGCCTCGGAAGTCAACATGGCGCCCGGCACCAAAGTGCCAGCGCTGCCTGAGGCGTAGGAGAGCTTATTCGGCTTGGATTTGGCCAATGCGATTAGCTCGGCGATGTTCTTGGCCGTAACCGAAGGGTGAGCCACTAACAGCGCTGGTGTGTTGGCGATACGGCCAATAGGAGCGAAATCCTTGATGGGGTCGTAGGGTAGCTGCTTATATAGGTGGGGGTTGGCTGCCTGAGTCGTGTTGGTGGTCACAAACAGGGTGTAGCCATCTGCCGGTGAGCGAGCTGCTGCCTGGGCACCAATGTTGCCGCCAGCACCGGCTTTGTTGTCAATGATCACGGGCTGACCCAATGAGGTGCTCAGCTCCTGGCCAATCAAACGAGCCACTTGGTCGGCGCCGCTGCCTGCACCGAATGGCACGATGATCTTGATGGGTGACTGTGGCCAGTTACTGGTTTGTGCGACAGCGGCAAACGTCACCACAGAGGCCGTAACGGCAACTGCCACTTGTAGGAATTTCGATCGTTTCATTATTTGGTCTCCTGGGTTGATGTAGATGTCAATGGGTTGAGCCAGTGCAGGACCTCGTCGAGGACCTGATCGCTGTTGCGATCGAGCATGGGGAAATGGGAGTTGCCAGCGATACCGCGCTTGGGTAAATCCAGGGTTTCAGCTTTGGCCCCTATGGAGCTCAGCTGTTGCTGATGTTCATCAACGCGTGCTCGGTATTTTTTCCAGACCGGATGGTCGTGCACATAATCACCCCACACCATCAGGTAAGCGGGGCAAGCCGTTGTGGCGGGCAATTCGTGCGGTGCCCCTGAGGGCTCGACCGCCACCACGGCCTTGAGCAGGTCGGGCCGGCGAGTGGCCATGGTCAAGGCCAAACCGCCACCCTGGCTGTGGGCCATCAGCACACACGGGCCGATCTTCTCCAGAAAAGCCTCATACGCCCGCAGGGTCATGGCCTCGTGGTCGGCCCAGCGGGGTACCCACTGGGCCACGAAGTCTTCATACGCGTCGACCGGAAATTGCTGTCCTGG
>JBPCSU010000254.1:0-9938 GCA_051006815.1 Limnohabitans sp. | reverse complement strand
GATTCGCGAGTTCTTGCCCTGGAACCAAATCATCAACTACCTCGAAGCCGTGGTGCGCGTGTACAACGGCTGGGGCCGTCGCGACAACATCTACAAAGCGCGTATCAAAATTTTGGTGAAGGCCGAAGGCCAACGCTACTTCGACGAAGTCAATGAAGAGTTTGAACGCATCTTGGAAAGCGGCGCCCACCACACCATTCCGCAATCCGAACTCGACCGCGTGAGCGCCTGCTTTGTCTCGCCGCCCGTCGACTTGGTGCCTGACGACGCACAAGAAAAAGCCGAACAAGCCTTGCTGGCACAAGCCAAGGCTGACAAAGAATTCACCCGTTGGCTGCAACAAAACGTCACCAGCCACCAAAACCCCGGTTTGCGCGTGGTCACCCTGTCGTTCATACGTTTGGGCCAAGCCCCAGGCGACGCCACCGCCGACCAACTGGCCACGGCTGCTGACTTGGCCGACAAGTTCAGCTCTGGCGAAGTGCGTGTCAACCACGACCAAAACTTGGTGTTGCCTTGGGTGCGCATTGACCAACTGAGTCAGTTGTACCAAGCCGCCAAAGCCGCTGGTTTTGCCCGCGCCAACGTGCACATGCTGACCGACATGATCGCCTGCCCCGGCGGCGACTACTGCGCCTTGGCCAACGCCCGTTCGTTGCCCATCGCCGCCGCCATCACCGAGCGTTACCAAGACCTCGACGAGCTGTTTGACTTGGGCGAGATCGACCTGCACATCAGCGGTTGCATCAACTCGTGCGGCCACCACCACAGCGGCCACATCGGCATCTTGGGCGTGGATAAAGACGGCCAAGAGTGGTACCAAGTCACCCTCGGCGGCTCGGACGGTTCGTTCCTCAGCGGCCCTGCGAAAGCCGGCAAAGTGGTCGGCCCCTCATTCGCAGCCGCCGAAGTGGTGGATGTGATCGAGGCTGTGTTGGACGTGTACCGCGACAAGCGCGAAACCCACGAAACCTTCGCACGCACCTTGAACCGCGTGGGCTTTGACGTGTTCAAAACCGCCGCCAACGCCGCCCGCAACACCACCGCACGCGCTGCCTGAACCTGAGACGAGAGACAACATGAGCCTGCAAATCATTACCCAACACACAGCAGACGGCGTGAATGCGCGCGCCTTGGCCAACGACGTGGACGTGCAAACCCTCGACCTCGAAGGCTTGGAACGCATCGACTTGAACTTTCCTAAATTCACCGATGGCCGCGCTTTCAGCCAAGCCTTTGTGCTGCGCCGTCGTGGCTTCACCGGTGACATCCGCGCCCACGGCGATGTGTTGATCGACCAACTGTTGCAAATGCAACGCAGCGGTTTTTCCAGTGCTGTGTTGCGCGATGACCAAGACGCCGCCCACGGCGAAAAGCTGTTGACGCACTACAAAGCCTTCTACCAAGGCGATGCCGTCACCGCGGAGCCCAAGTTCGCCCGCGTGGCTTGATAGGTGCAGCGCATGAGCACGAGTTCGTTCCTCTCTGCCAACGGCAACAGCAAAGCCACCACGCTGAACGCACGCGCCAGCGACGACTTCGCCGCCAAACTGGCTGAAACCCAAGCCCTGCTGCAACGCGCAGCCGCTGAGTTTTCACCCGTCACCCAAGCCTCCAGCCTGGGTGCTGAAGACGTGGTGATCACCCACCTCATCAACAGCTTGCAGCTCAACATTCCGGTGTTCGTGCTGGAGACCGGCGCACTGCACACCGAGACCTTGGCGTTGCTGGAACGCACTGAGGCCACCTCACGCGCGCCCATCCATGTGTACCGCCCTGCGCATGAATCGGTCATTGAATTTGTGCGCACCCAGGGCCAAGACGCGATGTACAAAAGCATCGACTTGCGCAAAGCATGCTGCGGCATCCGCAAAATGGAACCCCTGGCACGCGCCCTCCAAGGCCAACGCGCGTGGATCACCGGTTTGCGCCAAGAGCAATCGAGTGCACGCGCCGATGTGCCACTGCAAGACGACAGCGAAGTCGCCAGCAAAAACCTGAGCAAGTTCAACCCCTTGGCCAAATGGACCTGGGGGGATGTGTGGCATTACATCGCCACGCACCACGTCGACTACAACCCCTTGCACGACCAGTTCTTCCCCAGCGTGGGCTGCGCCCCTTGCACGCGCGCCATCAGCTTGGGCGAAGAATTCCGCGCCGGCCGCTGGTGGTGGGAAGACGAAGCCGCCAAAGAATGCGGCTTGCACGTGAAGAAATAAAAACCGAGAAACGTATGAACGCTAGTACCCAAAACGAGTTGCATCACCTGAGCAACACCCACCTGGATGCGCTGGAAGAAGAAACCATCTTCATCCTGCGTGAAGTCGCTGCGGCTTTCGAGCGCCCCACCCTGTTGTTCTCGGGTGGCAAGGACTCGCTGGTCATGCTCAAGTGCGCCGAAAAAGCCTTTGGCGCCGGCCGTATTCCTTACCCCTTGTTGATGATCGACACCGGCCACAACTTCAAAGAAGTCACCGACTTCCGTGATGCACGCGCCAAAGAACTCGGCGCAGAACTGATCGTGCGCAACGTGGAAGACTCGATGAAGCGTGGCACTGTGCGTTTGGCTCACCCCGGCGAAAGCCGCAACGTGCACCAATCGGTCACGCTGCTCGAAGCCATCGAAGAATTCCGCTTTGACGCCCTCATCGGCGGCGCCCGCCGCGACGAAGAAAAAGCCCGTGCCAAAGAACGCATCTTCAGCCACCGCGACAGCTTTGGCCAATGGCAGCCCAAGGCGCAACGCCCTGAGTTGTGGACGTTGTTCAACCACAAGCTGCAACCCGGCGAACACTTCCGTGTGTTCCCGATTTCCAACTGGACCGAGCTGGATGTGTGGCAATACATCGCGCGCGAAAACATCGCCCTGCCCTCGATCTACTACACGCACAAACGCGAAGTAGTCGACCGCCGTGGCTTGTTGGTGCCCGTCACCGAACTGACCCCCCCCAAAGACGGCGAGAAGGTCGAAATCCGCGACGTGCGTTTCCGCACCGTGGGCGACATCACCTGCACCTGCCCTGTGGAGAGCGATGCAGCCACGCCCGAACAAATCGTCATCGAGACCTTGGCTGCCGACGTGAGCGAGCGCGGTGCCACTCGCATGGACGACAAAACCTCTGAAGCTTCGATGGAGAAGCGCAAAAAAGACGGATATTTCTAATGAACGCTTTGAAATTCATCACCTGCGGCTCTGTCGACGACGGCAAGAGCACCCTCATTGGCCGCCTGTTGGTCGACACCAAAGCCGTGTTGCAAGACCACTTGGCCGGCGTGCAACGCTCGGGCGAAACCGACTTGGCTTTGTTGACCGATGGTCTCTCTGCCGAGCGCGAGCAAGGCATCACCATCGACGTGGCTTACCGCTACTTCAACACCGAAGCGCGCAAGTTCATCATTGGTGACGCACCTGGCCACGAGCAATACACACGCAACATGGTGACAGCCGCTTCCAGCGCCGACGCCGCAGTGGTGTTGGTGGACGCCATCAAGCTCGACTGGAAAAACCCAGCGCTCGAACTGTTGCCCCAAACCCGCCGTCACTCGCTGCTGGTCAACCTGTTGCGCGTGCCCTCGATCGTGTTTGCCATCAACAAACTCGACGCGGTGGACGACGCGGCCTTGGCCTACACAAACATCGAGGCCGCGTTGCGCAAGTTCGCGAGCGAAGCAAGCATTCGCATCACGGCCATGGTGCCCGTCTCTGCCCTGAAAGGCTGGAACGTCGTAGAAGCACAGCCCGACTGGTGCGGTTACACCGGCCCCAGCTTATTGAGCATCTTGGAAGCGTTGCCCAACACGCCTGCCGAAACCGACGTGGCCTTCAGCTTCCCCGTGCAATGGGTCGAGAAGTTCCACGACTCGGGTGTGACCACCCAAGGCCGCCGTGTGTTCTGGGGCCGTGTGGCTACGGGCACCATCGAACCCGGTCAAACCATCCAGGTCTTCCCCAGCGGCCAAACCGCCCTGGTGTCGCAAGTGCTTTCTGCAACCCGTGAGCCACAAAACAAAGCCGCAGGCCACAGTGCCGGCATCGTGTTGGACCGTGAAGTAGACGTGTCACGTGGCGATTGGTTGCTGGCTGAACTTGGTTCACCCGAAGGCCAACGCCAGCTCAACACCACCATCGCTTGGATGGACGACGAGCCCTTGGTGGCTGGCCGTGTGTACTGGGCGCTGCATGGGCACCGTTGGGTCAAGGCCAAAGTACAACGTGTGGTGCACCGCCTGAACGTGAACACCTTGGCCGAAGAGGAAGCCACCGAGCTCGCCCCCAACGCCATTGGCCACGTCACTTTGGCGCTGCAAGAGCCCTTGGTCACCCTGCCCTTCACCCAGTCGCGCATCTTGGGCGCGCTGGTGTTGGTGGACACAGCCACGCACAAAACCTCGGGCGCTGTGTTGGTGAACTGATCGGCCTCAACGGCAGCACTTGATTCCCGTTTAAAATCAACGGTTTGGCGCAGCAGCACCCGCTGTTGCGCCCACTTTTTTAGAAATTGATTGAATTGTCATGACGCACGTAGTCACCGAAGCCTGTATCCAATGTAAGTACACCGACTGTGTGGACGTTTGTCCCGTCGATTGCTTCCGCGAAGGCCCCAACTTCCTCACCATCGATCCAGACGAGTGCATCGACTGCGCGGTGTGTATCCCCGAGTGCCCTGTGAGCGCCATCTACGCCGAAGAAGACGTGCCCGAAGGCCAAGAGCACATGACCAAGTTGAACGCTGAGCTGTCCACCATCGGTTGGCCCAGCATCACCAAGCGCAAGGCACCTTTGGCCGATGCCGATGCTTGGAAAGACAAAACCGGCAAGCTCGCCCAACTGCAGCGCTAAGCGCCCTCGCCACTCAGCCCATGACGGCAACCACGATCACGGCACACCCTATTCACAGCGACGCCGTCATTGTGGGCGCAGGCCCAGTAGGCCTGTTTCAAGTGTTTCAGCTCGGTCTGCAAGACATCCGCTGCCATGTGATTGACGCACTGCCCCACGTGGGCGGCCAGTGCGTCGAGCTGTATGCCGACAAACCAATTTACGACATCCCTGGCATTCCGCTGTGCACCGGGCGTGAATTGGTGGCGCAGCTGGAAACCCAAATCAAACCGTTTGCACCGACTGTTCACCTCAATCAAGAAGTGACTGAAGTTGTTCGCATGGACGATGGCCGGCTCTCGGTGCGCACCTCAGAACAAAAACATTTCATTTGCAAAACACTGTTCATCGCTGCTGGCGTCGGCGCGTTTCAAGCACGCAAGTTGGCAGTGGAAGGCGCGGCTGAATTAGAAGGCACACACGTGCATTACCGCATGGGCGATGCCGCGCAATTTGCCGGACAAGACGTGGTGGTGTTAGGTGGCGAAGAATCGGCCGTGGTCGCTGCGTTGAAGCTGACGCGCGAAGCCAAAGCCCCACGCAGCGTCACGCTGATGCACCGCCGCGATGTGTTCACTGCCGAGCCTGCGTTGTTGCAAGCCATGCGTGATGCGGTAGCCAGCGGCACACTGCAATTGCAAATTGGCCAACCCACGGCGTTGCTCAGCACCCACCAGCACCTGTTCAGCGTGCAAGTGGCGACGCCTGATGGTCAGACCATCGACCGCCCTGCACAACACGTGTTGGCGTTCTTGGGCCTGTCGCCCAAGTTAGGGCCCATTGCCAATTGGGGCTTGGCCATGGAGCGCAAACAACTGGTGGTCAACACCGAAACTTTTGCCACCGATGTGCCCGGCATCTTTGCGGTGGGTGACATCAACACCTACCCGGGGAAAAAGAAACTCATCTTGTGTGGCTTTCACGAAGCCACACTGGCCGCCTTTGGTGCGGCAGCCATCGTGCACCCCACTCGCAAAACCCTGTTGCAGTACACCACCACCTCGACCGAATTGCACCGGTTGCTGGGCATCGCATAAAATTCACCTGTGCCGCAATTCTGCGGTGCATTCGCTAGGGGTGTTGAAGCCGTTACCGGCTTCGACTGAGAAAGTCCCTTTGAACCTGTTGAGACCCGCACGCCGCGGGTTTCAAAGTCTGCAAAGACTTGAGGTAATCCTCGCGCAGGGAAGCTGGTCTTCATCACACATGCCGCGCACCACGCGGGCATGAAGACCTTGCCGAACTGCCATTCATTTTTGGAAAAGTAATGGCAAACAACAATTCTTTCAACGACGCATTGACCCCCATCGGGTCCGATCAACGCGTGTTCTCTGGCCTATCGCATGCGGCCCTTTGGTTCAGCTTGGGCGTGGGCCTGCTGGTCATGCAAGTGGGCGCTTATTTGGTGCCTGCGGTGGGCACACAAGATGCCTTCATCGCCATCGCCGTGGGTTCGGTACTGGGCTCGGCCTTGCTGGCTTGGACCGCCAAAGTGGGCTGTGACACCGGTTTGTCAAGCGCGGGCTTGATGCACCAGGTGTACGGCAGTGCGTTCGCCAAACTGCCTGTGCTGCTGAACATCGTGCAATTGGTGGGCTGGACCACCTTTGAACTCGTGGTCATGCGCGATGGCACCAACGCCATCAGCCAACAAGCCTTGGGCTTGGAAATTTCTCCTGTGTGGACCACGCTGCTGTGGGGCGGCGTGTTGGTGTTGCTGATGATGGGCTCGATGCTCACCTTGGTACGCCAATTTGTCAGCCGCGTGGGCTTGCCTTTGGTGGTGCTGTCGCTGCTGTGGTTGAGCTGGCATTTTGTCGGCGTGTTGCAAACCCAAGGCTTGGATGCGTTTTGGGCACGCCCCAGCGATGGCTCCATGGGCATGTTGTCTGCCATCGATTTGGTCATGGCCATGCCTGTGTCTTGGTTGCCATTGGTGGCCGACTACGCACGCCATGGTCGCTCCGGTCGCAGCACCTTGGGTGGCACCTGGACCGGCTACGCCATTGCCAACGTGTGGTGTTACGCCTTGGGCGTGTTGGTGGCCAGCGTGTCTGAGCCAGGCACCGACTTGGTCACCGCTTTGCTGTTGGCACAGGGTGGCTTGTTGGCCTTGGGTTTGATTTTGTTAGATGAACTCGACAACGCCTATGGCGATGTGTACTCAGGCGCGGTGTCTGCCCACAGCGTGAAGTCGGGTTGGTCGGTGCGCACCTGGGGCATGGGCATTGCCGCGTTGTGCACGGCCTTGGCTTGGGTGTTGCCCATGCACAGCTTAGAGCCTTTCTTGCTGATGCTCAGCTCGGTGTTTGTGCCTTTGTATGGCGTAATTTTGGGGCGCTTAGGTTTGGGCGCTGCGCCCTTGACCGAGAAGAAAGTAGACCTCACCACTGCGGCCTTGTGGGTGTTGGGTGTGGCGGTGTTTCATGGCGCGGCCACTTGGGCGCCGCAATACGGCTCAGCGTTGCCCAGCTTGCTGGTCACCTTCACGCTGGCGTGGTTGACACGCCCCAGCGCCAACACCACTGGCGCTACGCGCGCTTAAACACATGCGTGGCCACAGGTGCATGACCGTGATTCAACGGGCCATGACCATGGCCTGTGGTGACGTTCGCACCTTCGGCGATGGCGCCCAAAATAAAGCGCCGCGCCAACGCCACCGCCTCTGCCAACGGATGACCCAAGGCCAAATGCGCGGCAATGGCCGACGACAACGTGCACCCCGTGCCATGCACGTTGTGGCTGGCAATGCGGGGCGATGCCAAACGCTGCGGTGCCATGCCGGATTGCAACAACACATCCACCACCTCGTCGCCTGCCAAGTGGCCGCCTTTGAGCAACACGGCTTTCACGCCCATGGCCAACAAATCTTCGGCCGCGCTGTTGAGTGCCTCGGCATTGGGGATGGGACGTTTCAGCAGCAACGCGGCTTCGTCCAAATTCGGGGTGATCACCGTGACGCGTGGGAACAGTTCGCGCACCAACACTTGCACGGTGTCGTTGGCGATCAAGCGGTCACCACTGGTGGCCACCATCACGGGGTCGAACACCACGTTGCTCAGTTGGTAATGGTCGATGGCCCAAGCCACCACGTCCACAATGCCGGGCGCGTGGAGCATGCCGATCTTCACGGCGTCGACGCCAATGTCTTCGACCACCGATTGAATTTGGGCTTTCAAAAACTCTGCAGGCACCGCATGAATGCCTTGTACGCCCACCGTGTTTTGCGCCGTCAAGGCGGTGATGGCGCTCATGCCATAACAGCCCAAAGCGGCAAAGGTTTTCAAATCGGCCTGAATGCCGGCGCCGCCGCCACTGTCAGAGCCAGCAATGGTGAGGACGCGAGCGTAGCGGAGAGAATGGTTCATGGGCGGAATTATCCGCAAATCACAAAGGACCTTGTTCAATGAGTGCATCCCCTTCCAGCGTGGTGTTGGGCGCGGGCCTGATGGGCCGCTTGCTGGCACACACCTTGGCACAGTTGGGCCACCACGTCACCGTGTACGAAGCCCAAGGGCCCGATGGCCAAGGAGCGGCCGCACGTGTGGCCGCCGCCATGTTGGCCCCCTTGGCCGAATCGGCCATCACCGAACTGCCGGTGGTGCGCATGGGCCAACACGCCTTGAAGCGTTGGCCCGAGCTGATTGCGCCGTTGTCAGAGCCCGTGTACTTTCAACAAAACGGCACGCTGGTGCTGTGGCACCGCCAAGATGCAGCCGAAGCCAAACGTTTCGAGCAACTGATGCACCGCACCCACCAACAGCTGCCCAGCTTGCCCGCGGCGGAACTGCTGAGCGCCGAAGGTTTGCACCACCACGAACCGGCGTTAGAAAACCGTTTCGCCCAAGGTTTGTATTTGCCCGGCGAAGGCCAGTTGGACAACCGCCAATTGCTGGCGGCCTTGCTGACTAGCTTAGAGCAACAGCAGGTCACCGTGCATTGGCATAGCCCGCGCGCGCCTGAAGACTTTCAGCCCGGACACACCGGCCAACCCGATTGGGTGTTTGACTGCCGCGGCTTGGGCGCACGCACCGAGTGGCCACAGCTGCGCGGCGTGCGCGGCGAGGTGGTGCGCTTGCATGCGCCGGACGTGACGCTGCAACGCCCGACCCGTTTGATTCATCCGCGTTACCCCATCTACATTGCGCCCAAAGAAGACCATGTGTTTGTCATTGGCGCCACCGAGATTGAAACCGAAGACCTGTCACCCGCCAGCGTGCGCTCGACGCTGGAGTTGCTCAGTGCGGCCTACACCGTGCACAGCGGGTTTGCGGAAGCGCGGATTCTGGAAGTCACCACCCAAGCCCGCCCCACCTTGACCGACAATTTACCCGCCGTGCGTTGCTTGGGGGACCGCACCTTGCAAATCAACGGCTTGTACCGCCATGGTTTCTTGATCTCTCCTGCCATGCTCGACGTGGTGGTGGAATGGGTGCAGCACCACACCACCCAATTGGCTGAACAATTTAATTTGAAGTTTGAACATGTCTGACACGCCCCTGCACGTGCACATCAACCAAGTGCCACACACCCTGTCCCCAGGCGCCACCTTGGCCGATGCCGTGGCGCAGGCCGGCATTCAACCGCCCTTTGCAGCAGCCGTGAACTTGCAATTTGTGCCGCGTACGCAATACGCACAACACCGCTTGGCCCCCAACGACCAAATAGAACTGATTGCCCCCATCACCGGCGGCTGAACCACCATGACCACCCACACACCGCACCACACCCAGACGGACGCCCCGCTCACGCTGTATGGCGAAACCTTTGCCAGCCGTTTGCTGCTGGGCACGTCGCGCTACCCTTCACCCAGCGTGTTGCTGCAAGCCATTGAGCGTTCGAAACCGGCCATGTTGACCGCCTCGTTGCGCCGACAAACAGGCAGCGGGGGTGAAGCCTCGCAAAGCTTTTGGAACTTGCTGCGCGAAGCGAAGGTGCCCGTGCTGCCCAACACCGCCGGTTGCCACAGCTTGCAAGAAGCCATCACCACCGCCGAGATGGCGCGCGAGGTGTTTGAAACAGACTGGATCAAACTCGAACTGATTGGCGACGACTACAC
>JBPCSU010000253.1:0-13576 GCA_051006815.1 Limnohabitans sp. | reverse complement strand
ACGCGTGGCGGCAATCTCGAACGTGGTGCGTGTACGTGTGCTGTTTTCGAAGAACAGGTTGAACACGCTCTTGCCACGCAGCAAGGGCACCTTCTTCACTTCGCGGTCGTTGACCGAGACGAAGTTGGCTGCGGTGTCGAGGATGTGCGTCAAGATGTTGCGCGACAAACCTTCGGTGGAGAGCAGGTGAATCAGCTCGCCGTTTTTGTTGAGTTGGGGGTTGCGTTTGTAGAGCATATTAGGCCTCCTGCTGGGCCGCCCCAAGGGAGGCCTGCGCCCCCGCGGGGGGCAGCGAATACACGAAGTGAAGCGCGTGGGGGCTCATGTTCTAGCCCTTCACTGAGAAATTAAATTGACCGTGGTCGTCTTTGGTCAGCGCCAGCGATTGCGTGGCTGGCAGTGCCACACGCGCCGCCGCGTAGTCGGCTTGGATGGGCAACTCGCGGCCACCGCGGTCCACCAACACGGCCAACTGCACATTGGCAGGACGACCGTAGTCAAACAATTCATTGAGCACGGCGCGAATGGTGCGACCGGTGTAGAGCACGTCGTCGAGCACGATGAGATGGGCACCGTTGACTTCAAACGGCAACTTGGTTTGACCGCCATCGCTGAGGCCGCGTTGCGCAAAGTCGTCGCGGTGCATGGCCGACGAGATGCTGCCGGCCTCGCCTTCGAGTTTCAAATCTTTTTGCAGGCGCGCAGCCAACCACGCACCGCCCGAGGTGATGCCCACCAAACGGGTAGTCGGCGTGAGCAGGCTGCGCACACCTTTGAGCAGCTCGGCGTACAAGCTCTCTGCGTCTAGCATGAGGTTTCCGTGGGTACTCATAAGTTCTCTCGAAAAAATTGATTCAGGATGATGCAGGCCGATGCCGCGTCGGCATCTTTGGCGCCTTGACTGTGCGCTTCGGTGGTGCTGTAACGCTCGTCCACTTCAAACACGGGCAAGTTGAAACGGCCGTTGAGTTGACGTGCAAATTTTTTGGCCTTGGCTGTGTTCTCGTGCGCCGCGCCGTCGGGGTGATACGGCACGCCCACCACCAGCGCATCAGGTTGCCACTCGGCAATGCGTTGGGTGATGAGCGGCCAGCGCGCATCGCCTTCGGCGTTGACGGTGGCTTGAGGTTGCGCTTCGCACAGCATGCGGCTGCCATAAGCGACGCCGGTGCGTTTGACACCAAAGTCAAACGCAAGAAAGGATTGAAAGTGCGTTGGCACTGCAGGCTTCGCGGCCGACATGGTTTCGCTCATGAGTGCCCCACCTCGTTGGAGAGCATCCAAGGCTCGAGGCCCAACAACTGCATGGCGCGTTCGTAGCGTTGTTCCACTGGGGTGTCAAAAATCACCGCCAGGTCGGCGCCCACGGTGAGCCAGCTGTTTTCTGCCAACTCCGATTCCAATTGGCCTTCGCCCCAAGCGGAGTAGCCCAGCGAGATCAACACCCGCTTGGGGCCTGCGCCCATGGACAGGGCTTCGAGCACGTCTTTGGAGGTGGTCATCTCCAAGCCACCCGGAATGGTCATGGTGGAGGCGTAAACAGATTCTTGGCCGCTGTCGTCACCCTGGGTGCTGACTTCGCTCAAAGCTTTCGCTTCGGCCTTTGCTTGCGCTTGTGCTTCTGCATCAATTTCGGCTGGAACGTCAGTTGGCACGTCTTGCGTCGCAGCGTCTTGTGCAGCGCTGGGGCGATCCACCAACATGGCGTCGTGCAACACAAAGCCGCGTTCGGTGTGCACAGGGCCGCCTTGCAGCACGGGGGCGTTCATCAGGTCTTCCCGGTGCAACGACAGGTCAACTTTTTCAAACAAGCTTTGCATCGACAACTCGCTGGGCTTGTTGATGACCAAGCCGAGCGCGCCGCGCTCACTGTGCTCGCACACATAGACCACGCTTTTGGCAAAAGCCGCATCTTCCAAACCGGGCATGGCGATCAAAAAATGATGCGTCAGGTTGATGGAGGCAGAATCAGCGGTCATATGCCAATTTTAAAGGGTGAACATGCCTAGCCACTCCTCCAAATCAAGCCACCACACCCCGCATGTGGCCAGTGGGCTGATGTGGTTCCGCCGGGACCTGCGCGCGTTCGACAACGCGGCCTTGTTTCATGCGCTGAAAAGCTGCAAACAGGTACATTGCGTGTTCGTGTTGGACAAAGCCATTTTGGACAGCCTGCCACGCCAGGACCGCCGGGTGGAGTTCATTCGAGAGTCCCTGGTGGCGCTGGATGCCGAGCTGCATGCCGTGGCCGGCCAAGCGGGTGCGGGCTTGATCGTGCGCCACGCCGTGGCCGCCGACGAGGTGCCGCGCCTGGCGCGTGAACTGAGCGTGCAAGAAGTGTTTGCCAACCACGACGACGAGCCCGAGGCGCTGGTCCGTGACGCGCAGGTGCGCGGCGCCTTGGCGAACTTTGGCATTGGTTTTCAGACCTTCAAAGACCATGTGATTTTTGAGCGCAGCGAGTTGCTGACCCAAATGGGTAAGCCCTATGGCGTGTTCACGCCCTACAAAAACGCATGGCTGCAAAAGGTGAACGACTTTTATTTGAAGTCTTACCCCGTGGGCAAATACATCAAGGCCTTGGCTGCACGCCCCAAGGCGTACCAAGTGCCTGTGCCGACACTGGCCGACATTGGGTTTGAGTCCACCAACCTGAGCAGCCTGCATGTGCCCACCGGCAGCCCTGGCGGCTTGGCCTTGTTTGAAGATTTCTTTGACCGGATGGACAAGTACGACGAAGCGCGCAACTTCCCCGCCATCAAAGGCCCCAGCTATTTGGGCGTGCATTTGCGCTTCGGCACGGTGTCGATCCGTCAGCTCGCCTCCACGGCTTACCAACGCATGTTGACGGGCTCGAAAGGCGCCGAGACGTGGTTGTCGGAGTTGATTTGGCGCGATTTCTATCACCAAATCTTGCACCACCACCCACGTGTGGTGACAGGTGCGTTCAAGCCCGAATACGACGCCATCCAATGGGACCACAACAAGCACGCCAAAGAGCTGTTTGCCGCGTGGTGCGAGGGCCGAACCGGCTATCCGCTGGTCGATGCGGCGATGGCGCAAATCAACCAAACCGGCTACATGCACAACCGCTTGCGCATGGTGGTGGCGAGCTTTTTAACCAAAGACTTGGGGTTGGATTGGCGCTGGGGCGAGCGCTACTTTGCCGAGCATTTGAACGACTTTGATTTGGCCGCCAACAACGGTGGCTGGCAGTGGGCCAGTTCCAGTGGCTGCGATGCGCAGCCTTATTTCCGCATCTTCAACCCGATCAGCCAAAGCGAGAAGTTTGACCCTGAGGGCAAGTTCATTCGCCGCTATGTGCCGGCCTTGGCCAAGCTCAGCAACGCGGCCATCCATGCGCCTTGGCTGGCCAAACCTTTGGAGCTGGAAGAGGCGGGCGTGGTGATTGGCAAAGACTACCCGCACCCGATCGTGGACCACGCAGAAGCACGCACCCGCACGCTGGCGCGTTATGCCGTGGTGAAAAAGGTGAAGTAAAAAGAGCGATACGCGGCGCTTAGTCGCCACGCAAAGCGGAGAGCACCTGAGGTTGCGGCTCGCGCACACTGCCCACCGCAAAGTGCTGCAACAGGCGGCTGACTTCTTCTGCGCCGCTGAGGCTGGTTTTGATGTCGTCCACCACTCGCTTGGCGCGCAAACGTGCCAGCTGAACCCCCAACGAATCCGCCACCTGTTGCACCGCTGTCAGCTGCACATCTTGCGCCAGTTGGGCCATGCTTTGCACGTCGAGTTGCGCTTCGGTTGGCAGGTCAGACTCAGGCGACTCGGTCCAATCGTTGAGGAGGCTCACCAAGCGCTGCGAGATCACATCGGCCTGCTCTAAAAACAGCAAATGGTTGATGACTTGCAGCGTGTCTTCCATAGGCTTGCCGTGGTCGTTGAACTGCTCGCGCAGTTGCAAGCCGCTCAGCACTTGCGAAGCGGCACTGACCTCGTGGTCCTCAATGCTACGGTTGGGGGCCAAACGCAAGCCCTCGAAGAAATGCGTGGCCAAGGACCAAAACGTGCGCCAACCCGCCAGGGTTTCCGCGTCGAGCTGACGCTGGCAGAGCAGCTCCAACTGTCGTGCGGCATGCAAATCCACAGCCGGGCGATGACGTAGCAACGCCAAGACGTGGTTTTCAAACTGCGCACGAACTTCCATAGGACTTAGATTTGCACCATTTCAAAGTCTTCTTTGCGGGCGCCGCACTCGGGGCAAGTCCAGTTCATGGGCACATCGGCCCAGGCAGTGCCAGCGGCAATGCCATGTTCAGGCGCGCCGGCCTCTTCGTCATAAATCCATCCACAAATCAGACACATCCAAGTATTTGCCACGGTATTTCTTTCGTCAACGCATAGAATGAAAAGCATTGTATCGACCGGCTCATGGCGCAAGAAAACACCCCCACCTCCCCCGAATTACCGCTCTCTGAAGAGACCAGCGGCGCCCCGCCCTGCCTGCTGGCTTTCAACGCCAACGACCCCAGCGGCGCGGGTGGTTTGTCGGCCGACATCTTGGCCGCAGCCTCCGTCGGCGCCCACGCGTTGCCCGTGGTGACGGGCACCTACATGCGCGATACCGCCGAGATTTTCGACCACATCGCGTTCGACGAAGAAGCGGTGACCGAGCAAGCGCGCAGCGTGCTGGAAGACGTCAGCGTGCAAGTCATCAAAGTGGGGTTTTGCGGCAACCCGGAAAACCTCAGCGTCATCGCCGAAATTTGCACCGACTACGCCGAAGTGCCGGTGGTGGCCTACATGCCCAATCTGTCGTGGTGGGAAGACGAGCAAATTGACGCCTACCTTGACGCGTTCCGCGAATTGATCTTGCCGCAAACCACCGTGTTGGTGGGTAACCACAACACCTTGTGGCGCTGGTTGCTGCCCGACTGGAGCAGCGAAAAAAGCCCAACCGCCCGCGACATTGCGCGCGCCGCCGCCGAAGTGGGCGTGCCCTATGTGTTGGTGACCGGCATCAACCACCCCGACCAACACGTGGAGAACGCCTTGGCCACCGCCCACACAGTGATGGTGAGCGAACGCTTTGAACGCTTTGATGTGGTGTTCTCAGGTGCCGGCGACACGCTGAGCATCACACTGGCTGCGGTGTTGGCCGCCGGGACCGACCTGGAGTTGGCCACCCGCGAATCGCTCAACTACCTCGACCAAAGCTTGAATGGCGGCTTCCGCCCCGGCATGGGCCACATCGTGCCCGACCGCTTGTTTTGGGCCGAAGCTGACGAGGCTGAGGGCGAAGAAGACAGCGATGGCTTGCCCGCCACCGCCGACGATTTTTCGTTGCCCCGTCACGAAACCAAACATTGATACCGACGACCATGACCGACTTGAACCAAACCCTGTTTGACCGTGCTGCCCGTGTGATTCCCGGTGGCGTCAACTCGCCCGTGCGCGCCTTCCGCGCCGTGGGTGGCACCCCCCGTTTTGTGCAGCGCGCGCAAGGTGCGTACTTCTGGGATGCCAATGGTCAAAAGTACATCGACTACATCGGTTCATGGGGTCCCATGATCTTGGGCCACGGCAACCCCGTGGTGCTCGAGGCGGTGCAAAAAGCCGCGCTGGATGTGATCTCGTTTGGCGCCCCCACCGAGCGTGAGATCGAATTGGCTGAAGAAATTTTGAAGCACGTGCCATCAATGGAAATGGTGCGCTTGGTCAGCTCAGGCAACGAAGCCGGCATGAGCGCGTTGCGCTTGGCGCGGGGTGCCACAGGCCGCAGCAAGATCATCAAGTTTGAAGGCTGCTACCACGGCCACGCTGATGCCCTGTTGGTCAAAGCCGGCTCTGGCTTGGCCACCTTTGGCAACCCCACCAGCGCGGGTGTGCCGCCTGAGGTGGTGCAACACACCTTGGTGCTGGAGTACAACAACATCGAGCAACTCGAAGAAGCCTTCAAGCTGCACGGCAAAGAACTCGCCTGCGTGATGATCGAACCCATCGCCGGCAACATGAACTTTGTGCGTGCGTCTGTGCCCTTCATGAAGCGCTGCCGCGAACTGTGCACCGAGTACGGCGCCCTGTTTGTGTTTGACGAAGTGATGACGGGTTTCCGCGTCGCCTTGGGCAGCGCACAAAGCGTGTACGCCAAGCTCATCCCCGGCTTCCAACCCGACATCACGGTGTTGGGCAAAGTGATTGGAGGTGGCATGCCACTGGCCGCCTTTGGTGGGCCACGCGCCATCATGCTGCAACTCGCGCCCACGGGCCCGGTGTACCAAGCGGGCACCTTGAGCGGCAACCCTGTGGCCACCGCCTGCGGCTTGGCCACCTTGCGCGAAATTGCCAAGCCTGGTTTTTGGGATGCCTTGAGCACGCGCACACAAAGCTTGGTCGATGGCCTCAAAGGCGCCGCAGCAAAAGCCGGCGTGCCCTTCAGCGCCGATTGCCAAGGTGGCATGTTTGGTTTCTTCTTGCTGCCTGAATTGCCTCAGAACTACGCCAAGGTGATGACCAGCGATTCGCCCAAGTTCAACCAGTTGTTCCATGGCTTGCTTGACCGTGGCGTGTACATCGCGCCTGCGCTGTACGAAGCTGGCTTCGTCAGTGCCGCCCACACCGATGCGGACATTGCGGCCACGGTGGCTGCGGCTTCTGAGGTGTTTGCGCAGCTGTCATAGGTTGCTGAGCTTCATTTTTCTTTTCTCGTCCTTCTCGGGCGCATTTACCCACAAGGACTTTCATGAAAAAAACTTTCCAACTGCACGTCGAAGGCAAACACCCGGACCGCGTGCTCGATGCCATCAAGCACGAGATTCGTAAATACCTCAAACGCGAACGCCGCCGCGATTTGCCTGAAGGCGTGGACTATTGGGACTTCGATTGCAAATTCGGTTTGACCCAAGAGACCGCCGAAGTGGTGCACTTGGCCAATGTGATTGCCTGCATCGACAACGCTGCCAAAGAACAGCAAGCGAAACAGTTCTACGTGGAGATCTTGGCCAAACACGGCGTGCGTGCCAAACGCCCCACCGGTGAATTACGCGAACACCAAGAACGTCACGGCTTCGATGGGTTCGACGACGACAACGACTGAGCCACCGTTAGGCGTGCAATGAACGCAGCGCCAACTCTGGGGCTGTGGAAACTATTTTCAGCAAGGCAGCAGCAGGCCCCGTGGGATGACGACGGTGCTGCTCCCAGTTTTGTAGCGTCTTCACGCTGACGCGCATCATCTGAGCGAACTCAGATTGCGACAAACCTACCTGTTCACGCACGAGCTTGACATCTGGATTGGCAATATCAAATCGACGAGATGCCCTGACTTTACCTTTCGAGATGGCTTGCGCTTCTTTTAAGCTTTGCACCAGATCTGCAAACAATTCTTGTTCCATCGTTACAACTCCTTCACAAGGTCACTCAGCACCGTCAGCTCTTGGGCCGTCAACGTGTCTCGGACTGATTTGGCGTAGGCCAAGAGCATGTAAATCTGATGCGCATCTTTGAGCCAGTAGTAAATCACGCGCAAACCACCACGTTTGCCTCGGCCACGCACGGCATAACGCAACTTACGGATGCCTCCCCCACCTCGAATCAAATCACCCAGGGCCGGGTTTTCAACCAACATGATCTGCATCGCTGCGTAATCGTCGTCAGCGATCAATGTGGTGATGGTGCGCGTGAACGTTGGCGTTTCAATGAATTCCACACATTTCCATTCTATACGCCAATGGCGTATACGCAAGTTAAATGAATAACGCCATCCTCCATGGTTCCAAACACATGCATTGAAGTGCGACCTACACAAACAAAAAACCCACACCGTGGTGGTGTGGGTTTGCATCATGTTTAGCTGAGACTTGCTCAACTACTTTTTTGAGTGGTGGCAGTTGCTGCAGCGCGCAACTTGTCTTTCTTACTCGGGCGTTTGCCCTTGATGCCGCCAGTACCGTCATTCAGCGGCGATGCAGGAGGCGGCACTTCGGTTGGTTCGAAGCCTTCGACGACCTCGAGTGGCAACTGAATTTTTTGACGCTTTTGAATCAGGCGCCAATGCGCCAGCGTGGCGGCAGTGACAAAGCTCACCGCGTCACCACGTTCTCCCGCCCGGCCTGTGCGGCCAATGCGGTGGGTGTAGTCGGTAGCCGAACGCGGTAGGTCGTAGTTGACCACCACAGGCAGCTGCGCAATGTCGATGCCACGCGCGGCCAAGTCGGTGGTGACCACCACTTCCCAGCGTTCTTCTTTGAATTCATTCAACACATCTTGGCGTGCGCCTTGGCTCATCTCGCCATGAAACGCAGTGGCAAACACACCGGCTTTGTAGAGTTTGTTGGCCACGTGTTCACAGGCATAGCGTGTGGCCACAAACACCAACACACGTGTCCACCCCTGAGTTTTGATGAGGTGACGCAACAACGCAGTGCGACTTTTTTCATCCACCTGAATCGCGCGCTGAGTAATGTCGGGTTCATGCACATCGGTGCTGGCGATGGTGATGCGCACGGGGCTGTGCAACATGGCTTCGGCCAAAGTTTGCACCGCAGGCTCAAAGGTGGCGCTGAACAACAGGTTCTGGCGTTTCGCAGGCAACAACGCCAGCACACGTTGCAACTCGTCGGCAAAACCAAGGTCGAGCAAGCGATCGGCTTCGTCCAACACCAGGTGCTGCACGTGGCGCAAGCTCAAGGCGTTGTGGTCCACCAAATCGAGCAAGCGACCGGGCGTGGCCACCACCACATCGGCACCACTGCGCAAGCTCATCATTTGCGGGTTGATAGAGACACCGCCAAACACCGTGCCCACTTTGATGGACTGTTGCAATGGCCGCGCCAAATCACGCAGCACGTCGCTCACTTGCGTGGCCAGCTCACGCGTGGGGACCAACACCAACACTTGCGTGCTGCGCTTTTTAGGCGCAGCGTCACGCGGCGGGGCAACGGCCATGAGCAGCTGCAACAGCGGCAGCACATAGGCGGCTGTTTTGCCTGAGCCAGTTTGTGCTTGGGCCACCACATCGCGACCATGGAGCACAGGACCCACGGCTTCGATCTGAACCGGGGTGGGGGTTGTAAAGCCTGCGTGGGCGGCAGCGCGTTGCAACTCGGCGTGGAGACCGAGTGCGGCAAAACCAAAAGTGCCTGGCTCTTGCGTCAGCGCAACGGCCGTGGTGTGGGGATCAATGCTCAATGGGTGCGATCAATGGCGGAAATGACGCACGCCGGTGAACACCATGGCGACGCCACGTTCGTTGGCCGCATCAATCACTTCTTGATCGCGCATCGAACCCCCAGGCTGAGCCACGCAGGTCGCACCAGCATCCACCACCACGTCAAGGCCGTCTCGGAAGGGGAAGAACGCGTCGCTGGCGACCACGGTGTTTTGCAAACTCAGTTTGGCGGCTTCGGCCTTGATGCTGGCGATGCGGGCCGAATCAAGGCGGCTCATTTGGCCAGCGCCCACGCCCATGGTCATGCCGTTTTTGCAGAACACGATGGCGTTGGATTTGACGAACTTGGCGACTTTCCAAGCGAACAACAAATCGTGCAACTCTTCGGGAGTGGGGTGTTTGATGGTGACGATTTTCAAATCAGCCAAAGCCAACTCGTGGTTGTCAGCGCTTTGCAGCAACAGACCAGAACCCACGCGTTTGGTTTCGAGCGCATTACGCACTTGTCCATAGTTGGCAGGCAACGCAATTTTCATCAAGCGCACGTTCACTTTGCTCTTGAACACGTCAAGGGCTTCGGCGCTGAAATCAGGGGCCATCAACACTTCGACAAATTGTTTGCTCACGGCTTCGGCGGCCGCTTTGTCCACGGAGCGGTTGAAGGCGATGATGCCGCCAAACGCGCTGGTGGGGTCGGTTTGGAAGGCTTTGCTGTAGGCCTCGATCGGTTTAGCGCCCACAGCCACGCCGCAAGGGTTGGCGTGTTTGACGATGACGCACGCCGAGCTATCGAAACTCTTCACGCATTCCCACGCCGCATCCGCGTCAGCGATGTTGTTGTAGCTCAGCTCTTTGCCTTGCAGTTGCACGCCCGTGGCGAGCGAGCCTGCTGCGGGTGCCAAGTCGCGGTACCACGCGGCTTGCTGGTGGCTGTTCTCGCCGTAACGCAGGTCTTGCACCTTGACGTACTGCTCGTTGAACTGGCCAGAGAACTGGGCGCGTTCAGGCACATAGGTTTCGCTGAGTTTTTCAGCTTCAAAGTTCACGCTCGACAAGTAGTTGCTGATCGCGCCGTCGTATTGGCTGATGCGGTTGAACGCCGCCACAGACAAGGAAAAGCGCAGTTTGTCGCTGAGTTTGCCGTTGGATTTCAACTCGGCAATCACATCAGCGTATTGGCTGGCGTCGGTGACGATGCCCACATCTTTCCAGTTCTTCGCAGCCGAGCGCACCATGGCAGGGCCGCCAATGTCGATGTTCTCAATCGCATCGGCCAAGGTGCAACCGGGCTTGGCCACGGTGGCTTCGAAGGGGTACAGATTGACGATCAACAAGTCAATGGTGTCGATGCCGTGCGCCTTCAACGCGGCCATGTGCTCGGGCGTGTCGCGACGTGCCAGCAAGCCGCCGTGCACTTTGGGGTGCAAGGTTTTCACACGGCCATCGAGCATTTCGGGGAAGCCTGTGACTTCGGCCACTTCGGTCACGGGCAAACCTTGTTCGGCCAACAGTTTGGCCGTACCGCCGGTGGAGATAAGGCCGACGCCCAAAGCGTGCAAGTCACGCGCGAGTTCAACGATGCCGGTTTTGTCTGAGACGGAGATGAGTGCTTTCATGGGGTACTTTTAAAAGAGACTTATTTGATGAGTTTGTGATCGAGCAGTTTTTTGCGCAGCGTGTTGCGGTTCAGTCCCAGCCATTCGGCGGCGCGAGACTGGTTGTGATCGGCGTGCTGCATCACCACTTCGAGCAAGGGTTTTTCCATGACGCGCACCATCATGTCGTGCAAGTTATCGGGCTCGGTGCCTTTGAGGTCGCGGAAATAAGTTTCGAGGCTGGCACGCACCACCTCTTCAATGTGTTTTTTACTCATGCAAAGCTAACGGTTCTACGGATTCAACAGGGTCGGGCAAGCGCTCGTGACGCTCGGCCAAGTCGGCAAAGAAAGCAGCCACCGCATGGTGCTGTGACGTGCTGTCTTCTAAGGTATTCATGTGTTGGCGAAATGCCTCGCCACCGGGCAAGCTACGCACATACCACGCAATGTGTTTGCGAGCGCTGCGCACACCGGTGCGCTCGCCATACAGGGCGTAGTGCTCGTCCAAATGCGCCAGCAGCAATCGACTGACTTCTTGCACCAAGGGCTGCGCCAAATGCTCGCCAGTGGCCAAGTAATGTGCGATCTCACGGAAGATCCAAGGGCGCCCTTGGGCCGCACGACCAATCATCAGTGCGTCGGCGCCGGTGCGCTGCAAAACCTCTTTGGCTTTCTCTGGCGAGTCGATGTCGCCATTGGCCACCACGGGCACGCGCACGGCTTGCTTGACGGCCGCGATGGTGTCGTACTCGGCCAAACCTTTGTAGCCTTGTTCACGGGTGCGGCCATGCACGGTGATCATTTGGACACCTGCGGCCTCGGCGGCGCGGGCCAGAGCCACCGCATTTTTGTGGGTGTCGCACCAGCCGGTACGCATCTTCAAAGTCACGGGTACGTTGTGGGGCTGCGCGGCATCGACCACGGCTTGCACGATGGACAACGCCAAGGGCTCGTCTTGCATCAAGGCTGAACCGGCCCATTTGTTGCACACCTTCTTGGCGGGGCAACCCATGTTGATGTCAATGATTTGCGCGCCACGCTCGATGTTGTACACCGCTGCCTCGGCCATCATGGCCGCATCAGTGCCAGCGATTTGCACCGCAATCGGACCGCTCTCGCCGGTGTGGTCGGCACGGCGTGAAGTTTTGAGGCTGGTCCACAAATCTTTGCGCGAGGTCACCATCTCGCTCACCGCATACCCTGCGCCCAACTGTTTGCACAGCATGCGAAACGGCCGGTCGGTCACGCCAGCCATCGGCGCGACAAACAGGTTGTTTGCCAATGTGTAGGGACCGATGTGCATGGGGTGAAAAGTGAGGGTGTGCTTAAAAAGGAGGCGTGATTGTACCTGCCCAAAATTTCAGCATGTGGTCTGTAAATGACGATTTTGTACGGGTTTGCAAAGAATTGGGGGCACGCATCACTACACTGCGGGCATGGAAATTTGGATGCAATCTGTGCTTGCCGCCCTGGCGCTGCCCGAATACGGCCTGAGCACCGTGTTTGTGGTGTCGCTGGTGTCAGCCACCTTGTTGCCCATGGGGTCGGAACCCGTGGTGTTTGGCTTGGTCAAACTCAACCCTGGGCTGTTTTGGCCTGCGGTGGTGGTGGCCACGGTGGGCAACACCGTTGGCGGCGCGATCAGTTGGTGGATGGGCTATGAAGCCCATGTGCTGACCGACAAAGTGCGCCCCCCAGAAACAACGGGCAACCAAGCACGCGCCCTGCGCTGGTTACACGCCCTCGGCCCCAAAGCCTGCTTGCTGAGTTGGTTGCCTGGCGTGGGTGACCCGTTGTGTGCGGTCGCAGGTTGGCTACGCCTGCCCTTTTGGCCGTGTGTGATCTACATGGCTGTGGGCAAATTCGCACGGTACTTGGTGATGACGGCAGGGTTGTTGTGGGTGTTTCCACAGCATTGGATGATCGGCTAAATAGCGCGTTTGTTCTGGGCGATTGAGCACTGAAAGCAACCA
Source organism: Limnohabitans sp. (assembly GCA_051006815.1). Taxonomy (GTDB): domain Bacteria; phylum Pseudomonadota; class Gammaproteobacteria; order Burkholderiales; family Burkholderiaceae_C; genus Limnohabitans. The sequence continues at coordinate 876 of JBPCSU010000253.1, read as the reverse complement.
TCAATTTAAAAAGAGTGGTGACCTACTCTGCAGGACTTCCAAAGCAATTAGGATTTTTGACTTCGTCTAGTGCACCACCACGGGAAAAAGCCTCGCAGCATTGGTGTACTTTGTGCGAGGTGAAAAAGTTTTCTTAGATGCAGACTTGGCCATGCTCTACGGCGTGGAAACAAGTGCTCTTAATCGGGCGGTCAAACGCAACCCAGATAGATTTCCAGTCGACTTCATGTTTCAACTTGATGCTCAAGAATGGGAAAACTTGAGATGCCAAATTTGGCATCTCAAGTTCACATGGCGGGCGGCGGGCTACGCCTTATGCTTTTACCGAACAGGGTGTGGCTATGCTCTCTAGCGTATTGACTGCCACGCAAGCGGTACAGGTCAATATTGCCATCATGCGCACATTTGTGCAGCTGCGCCGTCTTATGGATAACAACCGCGACTTGGCACGGCGCATAGACTCGCTGGAAGCGCTTTACGACGAGCAATTTTCGGCTGTCTTTGATGCAATCAAGCAACTAATCACTGACGAAGACCGTCGCAAAAGCAAACCTCCAATTGGATTTTTGTAGCCTCTGTGCTGCTAATTAAACAGTGGCTTAAGACGAGAACAAGAAGTTCATCACGTCGCCGTCTTTCACCACGTATTCTTTGCCTTCCGCGCGCATCTTGCCAGCGTCTTTGGCACCTTGTTCGCCTTTGAAGGCGATGAAGTCATCAAACGCAATGGTTTGGGCGCGGATGTAGCCCTTTTCGAACTCGGTGTGAATCACACCTGCGGCTTGTGGGCCGGTGTCGCCTTTGTGGATGGTCCATGCGCGCACTTCTTTCACACCTGCGGTGAAGTAAGTTTGCAGGCCCAACAAGTCGTAAGCC
>JBPCSU010000252.1:0-3066 GCA_051006815.1 Limnohabitans sp. | reverse complement strand
CATCCCTGCAAGCTTTGATCTCGCGATTGACGCACTGCTCGGCATCGGCGCTCAGCGCCCCCCTGAAGGTGTCATGACCGATTGGTTAACGGCCATGCAAGCCAGCGCAAGCCCTGTGCTGTGCATCGATGTGCCAACCGGCTTGGGTGCTGACACAGGCGAGTGGCAAGGCCCCGCACTGTCGCCACAACAGGCGCGCCACACGCTCAGTTTGCTAACTTTAAAACCCGGGTTGTTTACCGGATCGGGGCGCGATGCCGCAGGCCAAGTTTGGTTCAATCATTTAGGCATCACAACGCCACATCAAGCGCCATGTGCGCGCTTGCAACAAACGTCAACCCCCATCACCGCCAAGGCACACAACACCCACAAAGGCAGCTTTGGGGACGTGATGGTCATCGGGGGCGCACCCGGTATGACAGGTGCAGCCGTCTTGGCCAGCCTGGGCGCTTTGCATGGCGGCGCAGGACGCGTCTTTGCTGCGGTAATGGATCCAGCGGCCAGCCACAGCATCAGTGCGGCACATCCCGCATTGATGGTGCGTGCGGTTGATACGCTTGACTTCTCACAAGCCACCGTGGTGTGTGGCTGCGGCGGCGGTGACGCCATCCATGCACAGCTACCCCGCGCGTTGTCGACAGCCCATCGGCTGGTGTTGGATGCCGATGCATTGAACGCAGTGGCACGCGATCCCTCGCTACAAACCTTGCTGCGTCAACGTCATGCACGCCACAAACCAACCGTACTGACGCCACACCCCTTAGAAGCAGCGCGTCTGCTCAACAGCACCACCGCACACGTTCAGCAACACCGCTTGAACGCCGCACAAAAACTGGCTGACACATTTCAATGCGTGGTGGTGTTGAAAGGGTCTGGCAGCATCATTGCCGCCCACGCGCAAACACCCGTCATCAACGCCTCAGGCAACGCGCTGCTGGCAACAGCCGGCACTGGCGATGTGCTCGCGGGTTTGCTGGGCGCCTACATGGCCAAAGGCCTCTCCGCTTGGGAGGCCAGTTGCCAAGCCACCTACCTGCATGGCCACATGGCAGACACCTGGCCCGCAGAAGGCCCCGCACTGGATGCCGCACAACTGGCGGCATCCGTGCGCTGACGCACTTACTTGCGTGACCGACGGCCTTTGGCGCCGCTCTTTTTATCAGCAGATTTGCGAGAGGCACCTGACGCGGACTTGGGCTCGCCTCGCCCCGCTTTGCCACTCATCTTGGTGAACGCTTTCTTCACGGCCGTTTTGAAATTTTGCATGGGCGAGTTGCCAGCAGTCTTGCCATTGCGCGGTAACTGCTCTTCGCCTTCTCGCACCAAACGGAAATCAATTTTTCGACCATCTAAGTCCACGCGACTCACTTGAATGCGCACACGCGAACCAATGCCGTAACGAATGCCCGTGCGTTCGCCACGTAGCTCTTGGCGTAACTCATCAAAGCGGAAGTACTCGCCCCCCAACTCGGTGATGTGGACCAAGCCTTCTACATACATGGCATCCAAGGTCACGAACAAACCAAAACCCGTAGCCGCAGTCACCACGCCGCTGTATTCCTCACCCAAATGCTCACGCATGTACTTGCACTTGAGCCATGCTTCAACATCGCGGCTGGCCTCATCGGCACGACGCTCATTGGCGCTGCAATGCAAGCCTGCCGCTTCCCAGGCTTGTTGGTCGGGTGACGGTTTTGTTTTGACCGTCAACTTGTTTTCGGGCTCGCGCACACGGGACGCCAAACGCCGCGCCAATTTCGCATGCGCTTCACCAGGTGTGGGCAATGCTGGCAATTGGTAGCGCCGTTTCAACAAAATCGCTTTGATGACGCGGTGCACCAACAAATCGGGATAACGACGAATTGGGCTGGTGAAGTGGGTATAAGCCTCAAACGCCAAGCCAAAGTGGCCATTGTTGTCGGGCGTGTACACCGCTTGCGACATCGAACGCAACAACATCGAGTGAATTTGCTGGGCGTCTGGCCGCTCTTTGGTGGCTTCCGCAATCGCTTGTAATTCTGCTGGTTTTGGGTTGTCACCGACCGTCAACCCCACGCCCGTGGCTTTGAGATAGCCACGCAGCAAATCGATCTTCTCGGGCGTAGGGCCTTCGTGCACTCGGAACAAACCGGGATGCTTGCTTTGCAAAATGAAGTCTGCGCTACACACGTTGGCCGCCAACATGGCCTCTTCAATCAGCTTGTGCGCGTCGTTACGGACACGCGGCACGATTTTTTCAATGCGACCACTTTCGTCACACACGATTTGGGTTTCGGTGGTTTCAAAGTCCACAGCGCCACGAACACGACGGGCTTTGAGCAAAGCGCCATAGACATCGTGCAAGTTCAGCAAATCGTCGATGCGTTCTTTGCGTTTTGCAGCCTCTGGGCCACGTGTGTTCGACAAAATCGCCGCCACCTCGGTGTAGGTGAAGCGCGCATGGCTGAACATGACCGCAGGATAAAACTGATACGCCTCCACCTCGCCTGACGCGGTGATCAACATGTCGCACACCATGCACAAGCGTTCAACGTCTGGGTTCAGCGAACACAACCCGTTCGACAGCTTCTCAGGCAGCATGGGAATGACGCGACGCGGAAAGTACACGCTGGTCGCACGGTCATACGCATCAACATCGATGGCGCTGCCGGTTTCAACATAGTTGCTCACATCGGCAATGGCCACGAGCAAACGCCAGCCTTTGCCCTTACCGACTTTGGCGGGCTCACAATACACCGCGTCGTCAAAATCGCGCGCATCTTCGCCATCAATCGTGACCAAAGGCACATCGGTCAAATCGACACGGCCTTTTTTGTCTTGCGGGCGCACCTTGTCGGGCAGGCCACGCGCCATGGCCAAACAAGCTTCAGAAAATTCGTGTGGAACACCGTATTTGCGAACCGCAATTTCAATTTCCATACCGGGGTCATCCACCTCGCCCAGTACTTCTTTGATACGCCCAACGGGTTGCCCATACAAACTGGGCGGCTCGGTTAACTCCACCACCACCACTTGCCCCACCATGGCTTTGGCCGTTGCACCTTTGTTGATCAAGACATCTTGACC